>DAHUXO010000261.1 GCA_027307095.1 Betaproteobacteria bacterium
GCACGAACGGTGTCGGTCTGACCGTAGCCCGCCGCCCACATCAGCGCCGTCAGGTTGTTTCCGTAGACGGCGTTCGGGTCGACGCCGCGCGCGAGGAGCAGCTTGACGATGTCGGTGTGGCCCTCGCCGGCGGCGTAGGTCATCGCGTTCTTGCCGACACGATCGACCGGCGAAGTCACAGCCCCCTTGTCGAGGAGCTTGCGCACGAAATCGGCATTGCCCGCGTACGCCGCCGCCATCAGCGGGGTCACGCCATTGATCGCGGCCTCGTTGACGTCGGCGCCCTTGTCGAGCAGCGCCTGCGCCAGGTCGAAGCGTTTCTTCTCGACGACGGCCAGCAGCGGAGTCTCGCCCAGGCGATTGCGGAAATTGATCGAAGCGCCGTCGCGCAGTGCGCGATCGATCGCGACCGCATCGCCGTGGCGCACCGCAGCGAGCAGGCGCAGATTCGTCGAGAAAGTGTCGTCCTGCGCGCGGGCGATCCCGATCGATCCCGCGACCAGCGCGGCTGCCGCCAGCGCCGCGAGCATCGGTGCCGGGCCGCCGCGCGCACGCCACTGCGGCCGGGGGCGCTGCCGGGTCGCGAATGCCGCGATCCGGATCCAGATTCGGTGTTCCATGGGGTCCTCCACGGTCGATATGCGCGGCTTGACGCGCTGCACAATCCCCGTCGATTGCAAGCCGCGGGGAAACGCACTATAAACCATGTTCGACTGACAACTATATCGAACAGCTCCCGAAGTGATTCAGAAGTCGCCCGAAACACGCAGTCCCGAAGCGAACCCCAGGTGAGGAGACAATAATGTTCAATCGCAGGACGATACTGATGGCCGCAGTTGCAGGCGGCATCGCGATGTCGTCGCAGGCAGGTGCGCAGGAAGTTGGAATGAGCTCGACCACGACGGCGACGCCGATGGCGTCGAGCCTCGTGCCGGTGACCGACGCGATGCTGCGTGGGGCGGGCACGGATGCCAAGAACTGGCTGCATTCCAACGGCAGCTACGCGCAGACGCGCTACTACCCAGGCGCGCAGATCAACACCCGAAATGTCGGCAAGCTCAAGCCGGCGTTCGTGTTCCAGACCGACATGCTGGAATCGATGGAGACAGCGCCGATCGTGGTCGACGGCGTGATGTTCCTGACGACGTCGTACAACCACGTGTTCGCGATCAACGCGGTCACCGGAGAGGAATACTGGGAATACAAGCACAAGATGGGGCCGATCACGACGTACTGCTGCGGCCCGAACAATCGCGGGGTCGCGGTCGCGGGCGGTCGCGTGTTCATGGGCACGCTCGACGCCAAGCTCGTTGCGCTCGACGCCAGGACCGGCAAGGTGGACTGGGAAGCGCAGATCGCCGATCCGGATAAGGGCTACTCGGAGACGATGGCGCCCGTCGCCGTCGACGGCAAGGTGCTGATCGGGACCAACGGCGGCGAGTACGGCATCCGCGGCTTCGTCAAGGCCTACGACCAGAACGACGGCAAGCTGCTGTGGACGTTCAATACGATTCCCGACAAGGGGCAGGAAGGCGTGTGGGCGACCAAGGATGCGACCGGCCGCGACATGCACCGCGACATCGATGCGGAGAAGGCTGCGCTCGCCAAGGACAGCTCGTTCTACCAGACGCTCGGTGGCGGCGTGTGGATGGCGCCGGCGGTGGACCTGAAGACGCGCACCGTCTACTTCGTCGTTGGCAATCCGTCGCCCGACCTCTACGGCGCGATCCGTCCCGGTGACAATCTGTACACCGATTCGATGGTCGCGGTTGACCTGGACCACGGCACCTACAAGTGGCACTACCAGTACATCGCGCACGACGTGTGGGACCTCGACGCGGTGAGCGCGGTGATCCTGACCGAGGCGAAGGGGGTGAACGGCAAGATGGTCGAGGTCGCGATCCATGGCGGCAAGACCGGGCACGTGTACGTCAACGACCGCGCCACGGGCAAGCTGATCCGCTTCTCCGAGGCGATGATCCCGCAGGAGAACATGTGGACGCTGCCGACGGCGCAAGGCGCGAGGATGCTGCCCGGTGCGAACGGCGGCGTCGAGTGGTCGCCGATGGCGGTCAATCCGAAGCTGCACATGGTGTATGCCGCCAACCTGCACCAGCCGATGACCTATCAGGTCGAAGCCGCGGCCTACCCGGGGGGCAGCAAGCTGTGGCTGGGCGGGTCGTTCAAGACCATCGCATCCGAGCAGCAGTGGGGCAGGCTGGTCGCCGTCAACCTCGACAGCGGCAAGATCGCCTGGGGCGTCAAGACGCCGCAGCCGCTGATCGGCGGGGTGCTCGCGACCGCGGGTGATCTCGTGTTCAACGGTGAAGGCAACGGCTGGTTCAAGGCCTACGACGCGCGCAGCGGCAAGGAGCTCTGGAAATACAGCTGCGGCGCGGGCGTGAACGCGCCGGCGGTGTCGTACATGGTGAACGGCAAGCAGTATGTCGCCGTCGCCGCTGGCGGCAACAACCAGATCGATTTCAAGCGCGGCAACAGCGTGTTCGTGTTCGCGTTGCCGTAGAATCCGGTTCAGCCTTCGCGGGGCCACTCCGGAACCGGGGTGGCCCTTTGCTTGTCGACGCTTCAAAAATGAACTCCCGCATCTCCCACCATGCACGATTGACGGTGCTGCTCGCGCTTTCGGCGCTCGCGGCGCCCGTTTCAGCCCAGCCTGCTCCCGTGGGCACGCCACCCGAAAAGGCACAGGCCTGCGCCGCCTGCCACACGATTACCGGCAACTCGACCAACCCGGCATATCCGGTTCTCGCCGGCCAGACCTTCCGCTACCTCTACCTCCAGCTGCAGGATTTCAAGGCGGGGCGGCGCTACCATCCGTCGACTGACCCGAGCGTCGCGACCTTGTCGAGTGACGACATCCTGGCGCTAGCCCAGTGGTTTTCCGCGCAGAAGCCGGAGCCGACGGGGTTCATGCCCGATCCCGTCAAGGTTGCCGCCGGCAGGAAGAAGGCCGACGAGGTGCTGTGCGCGATGTGCCACCACGGAGGCTTCACCGGACAGAACGAGGTCCCGCGCGTGGCCGGCCAGCACTACGCGTACGTCAAGAAGCAGCTCGAGGATTTCAGGGCCAAGCGCCGCACCAACGATGCCGGCAACATGACGAGCGTGGCGAGCACGCTGACCGACGCCGACATCGACAATCTCGCGCAGTACGTGGCGAACCTCAATTGATGCGGCGACCGACCATGCACATCCGGGCGGCAACTCGCAGTTCGCGTGACGCCGAAAGCGATGCCCACTGATCCCCCCGCCAGAGGGCCTTCTTCGGAATTCGCGCGGTTGGTCGCCGAGCTCGAGCAGGCGGAAGCCTACGAGCAGCGGCTGCGCGCGTTGATCGTCGAGGTGCGCGATCAGCTTGCCGCAGGCAGTGCTTCGACCGCCCTCTCGCTGCTCAACGCGGCCCTGAACGACATCGACAGCGCGACCGACGTCGTCACGCGGCAGCGTGGTCAGGCGTCGTCGAGCGAATCGAGCAGGCGGTAGAGCGTCGAGCGGCTGATCCCGAGGCGGCGCGCGGCGCGAAGCTTGTTGCCGCGTTCGAGTTCGACCGCTTCACGGGCGTGGCGATGCGTCAGCTGGCGCAGGGTCTGCGGAGGCTCGGCGCGCGCCTGGGTGCCTCCATGCGGACGTAACGGGTCTTGCGGGGACATCGAATTCGCGGGGGAGGGTGGGCGCTGCCGATCCGCCTCCGGCGGTGCAACGGTCCCGGAACGTGCAAGGCGTGCGGCGAACTCGAATCCCTGGTGGGTGCGAAGCCTGAGCGCGCCGTCGCCTGCGAGCCTGCGCAGCGGCACCGAGAAGCCGCACTCGAACAGCGATTCGAACCCGGCGTGGATGGTCCCGTCGCCCAGACCCAACAGCTGCCTGGCGGTGGCGGTCGCTCCGGTCAGGCGCCCGGCGTCGTCGAACGCGAGCCAGCCTGCGTCCTTGCCGCCGAGTTCCGCGGCGTCCCAGGCGAATTGCAGCAGCAGCCGATCGCGCTGGGTAGCGAGGAACAGCCCGACTTCGATCGCGCGCGCGGCTCCCAGCACGGGCGCCGCGAGCGGCGGCGCCGACCGGTCGTAGTCGCCGGTGACGTCGATGGTACCGGCGATCCTCCCGTCGGGGAGAAACAGCGGCGCGGCCATGCAGACGAAGCCGGCATTCGTCCGGCAGTAGTGCTCGGCGGCGGTGACAGCGACCGGCAGGCGCTCGCGCAGGGCGGTTCCCATCGAGTTGGTGCCGATCGCCTGCTCGCTGAGGTCGACGCCGGGTCGCGCCAGCATCTGCAACGTTCGGCTGATGCGCGAGCGATCTCCGAAGGCGGAGACGACCACGCCATCGGCGTCGGTCACGATGACCATGTGACGGGCGCCCGCGACCGCGGCGGCAAGGCGCGCAGCCGCCGGTTCCGAGAGGCGGCGCAACTCCTCGTGGCGCTCGCCGCACTCGGCGAGCCGCGCGCGGCCGACCGGATCGAAAGCCAGCGGACTTCGCTCATCGATGCCGGCCGCCCGGCAGCGATCCCAGGAGCGCAGGATCGGACTGGACAGCAGCCCGTTTGGCGCGCTGCGCTGTCCGAAGAACTTCTCGCGCGCCGCCGCGATGCGCGATTCGAGCGCGAGTCTTGCATGCTCGTGCATGGGCCTCGTCCAAGGCTGCGCGCGCGAACCTCGGTCCCCGGCAGGCTCCTGCGGGGGAAGTCACGCGCGGCGCGCGATGTGTCCGATTTCGGGACAGTGCGCCTGCTGCGGCGCAGCAGCACAGCCCGTGTGAATACGATACCACGTCGAAAGCATGCCGGCCGGCGCTCGAATGCGGGCCAGCGGGCGAGCATTGTCGGACCGGGGCAGCATGGGTACCATGATCGCTTCACCCGCAGCGATTGCCCGCGAACCCCGACCGCACCGGCGCTGTCCCATCGAAGCTGCGACGCGGGTCCGGGGGGCACCGACCATTCCGACGGCCCCTGCAGCATCCACGGGTCTTTCCATTCAAACAGTCAAGGAGTAACCGCGCATGGGCATTCAGATTGCAATGACGGTCAATGGCAAGGCCGTCGACGCCGACGTCGATCCGCGCACGTTGCTGGTCGATTTCCTGCGCATCAATCTCGGCCTCACCGGCACGCACGTCGGTTGCGACACTGCACAGTGCGGCGCATGCACGGTGCACCTGAACGGACGTGCGATCAAGGCCTGCAACGTGCTGGCTGTGCAGGCGCAGGGTGCTGCGATCGTCACGATCGAGGGCCTGTCTCCCGACGGCGTGCTGCATCCGATGCAGGCGGCGTTCAAGGATTGCCACGGGCTCCAATGCGGCTTCTGCACGCCCGGCATGGTGATGAGCGCGCTCGACCTGGTGGAACGCCATCCCGGGGCCGACGAGGCGACGATCCGTGAGCAGCTCGAAGGCAACCTGTGCCGCTGCACCGGTTATCAGAACATCGTCAGGGCGGTGCAGCAGGGCGCTGCCGCCATGGCGAAGTAGGAGGAGCAGGCGATGGGTGCGAACGAAACGGGAATCATCGGTCAATCGGTCAGGCGCAAGGAAGACGCGCGGTTCCTGACCGGCGCGGGCCAGTATACCGACGACGTCACGCTGCCGAACCAGACTCACGCGTATTTCCTGCGCTCGCCGCATGCGCACGCGAAGATCCGGTCGATCGACACGTCGAAGGCCAGGACGGCCCCGGGTGTAGTCGCCGTCTACACCGGCGCCGATCTCGAGGGCGTCAACGGATTGCCCTGCGGCTGGCTGATCACCAGCGTCGACGGCACGGCGATGAAGGAACCCCCGCATCCCGTGCTCGCCAAGGGCAAGGTCCGCTACGTCGGCGATCACGTCGCGCTGGTCGTCGCCGAGACGCGCAGCCAGGCCAAGGACGCCGCCGAACTGATCGACGTCGACTACGATGTCCTGCCGGCGGTGGTGAACCCGGTCGATGCGCTGAAGCCGGGCGCGCCTCAGATCCACGACGAGGCGCCGGGCAACAAGTGCTACACCTGGTCGCTGGGCGACAAGGCCGCCGTCGACGCGGCGTTCGCGAAGGCGGCGCACGTCACGAAGCTCGACCTGGTCAACAACCGATTGATCCCGAATGCGATCGAGCCGCGCGCGGCCGTGGCGTCCTACAGCCGCGCCGACGAGGCCTACACGCTCTACGTCACCAGCCAGAACCCCCACGTCGAGCGCCTGCTGATGACGGCGTTCGTGCTCGGCCTTCCGGAGCACAAGGTGCGGGTGATTGCGCCCGACGTCGGCGGCGGCTTCGGCTCCAAGATCTACCTGTACGCCGAGGAGACGGCGATGGTGTGGGCGTCGAAGCGCGTCAATCGGCCGATCAAGTGGGCGGCCGAGCGCAGCGAATCGTTCGTTTCCGACGCCCACGGCCGCGATCACGTGACGCACGCCGAACTGGCCCTCGACACGGACGGCAAGTTCCTCGCGATGCGGGTCCGCACGACGGCGGCGATGGGCGCCTACCTGTCGACGTTCGCGTCCTGCATACCGACGATCCTCTACGGGACGCTGCTCGCCGGGCAGTACACGACACCGGCGATCCATTGCGAGGTCACGGCCGTGTTCACCAACACGGCACCGGTCGACGCCTACCGCGGTGCCGGGCGCCCCGAGGCGACCTATGTCGTCGAGCGGATCGTGCGCGAGGCCGGCGTCGAGATGGGCATCGCCCAAGATGAGATCCGCCGGCGCAATTTCATCCGCAGCTTTCCCTACCAGACGCCGGTCGCGCTCAGCTACGATATCGGCGACTACGATCAGACGCTGGCCGGCGCGAACGAGCTCGCCGACGTCAAGGGCTTTCCCGCCCGCAAGGCGGAGGCAGCGAAGCGCGGCAAGCTGCGCGGACTGGGCTATGCGTCGTACATCGAGGCCTGCGGACTCGCGCCGTCGAACGTCGCGGGGGCGCTGGGGGCGCGCGCCGGGCTGTTCGAGGCCGGCCAGGTCCGCGTCCACCCGACCGGCAGCGTGACGGTGTTCACCGGCTCGCATAGCCACGGGCAGGGACACGAGACGACGTTCGCGCAGATCGTCGCATCGAAGCTGGGCATTCCGATCGACAACGTCGACATCGTGCACGGCGACACGGGTCGCGTGCTGTTCGGCATGGGCACCTACGGCTCGCGCTCGCTCGCCGTCGGCGGCACGGCGATCGTGAAGGCACTCGGCAAGGTCGTCGCCAAGGGCAAGAAGATCGCGGCGCACCTGCTCGAGGCGGCAGAGACCGACATCGAGTTCGAGGACGGCAAGTTCACCGTCGCGGGCACCGATCGCAGCAAGACGTTCGGCGAGATCGCGCTGACCGCCTACGTCCCGCACAACTACCCGCTGGACAAGCTCGAGCCGGGGCTCGACGAGACGGCGTTCTACGATCCGACCAACTTCACGTACCCGGCAGGCACGCATATCTGCGAAGTGGAGATCGATCCGGACACCGGGGTCGTCCGGATCGCCAGCTTCAGCGCCTGCGACGACTTCGGCAACATCATCAACCCGATGATCGTCGAGGGGCAGGTTCACGGCGGACTCGCGCAGGGCATCGGACAGGCCCTGCTCGAGAGCTGCGTCTACGATGCGGACAGCGGGCAGCTCCTGACCGGCAGCTACATGGACTACGCGATGCCGCGGGCGGACGACATGCCGTCGTTCAAGGTTTCCACGCGCGTCACGCCCTGCACCCACAACCCGCTGGGCGCGAAGGGCTGCGGCGAAGCCGGTGCGATCGGCTCGCCCGCCGCGCTGATGAACGCCGTGCTCGACGCGCTCGCGCCGCTGGGCGTCAAGCACCTCGACATGCCTGCATCGCCGCAGCGCGTCTGGCATGCCATCCAATCCGCCAAAGCCGGTGCCTGACGGCAGGCGAAGGAGCCGACCATGTACGAAGTCGAATACAAGCAAGCCAAGACCGTCGCCGACGCCGCCGCGCTGCTCGCGAAGACCGGCGGCAAGCCCCTCGCGGGCGGGCAGAGCCTGATCGCCGCGATGAAGCTGCGCCTCGCGCAGCCGGGCACCCTCGTCGACCTCTCGGGCATCGCCGACCTGCACGGCATCCGCAGGGAAGGCGATGCCCTGGTGATCGGCGCGATGACCCGCCACGCCGGCATCGCGTCGTCGACCGAGGTGAAGCGCGCGATTCCGGCGCTCGCCGCGCTGGCCGAGGGTATCGGCGACCGGCAGGTGCGCAACATGGGCACGATCGGCGGGGCGCTCGCGAACAACGATCCTGCCGCGGACTGGCCAGCCGCGGTCCTCGCACTGAACGCGACCGTGGTCACCGGCAAGCGCAGGCTTGCCGCGGGCGATTTCTTCAAGGGCATGTACGAGACTGCGCTGGCCGCGGACGAGATCATCACCGCGGTTTCCTTCCCCTCCCCGAAGAAGGCGGCCTACGTGAAGTTCCCGAATCCGGCCTCGCGCTTCGCGCTGGTTGGCGTGTTCGTCGCGCAGCTCGCAGATGGCAGCGTGCGCGTCGCGGTAACCGGGGCCGCGCCGGCCGTGTTCCGCGCGACCGGGATCGAGGCTGCGCTCGCGAAGAGCTTCACCGCCGACGCCGCGAAAGCGGTGAAGGTCGACGCCTCGGGGCTCAACACCGACCTGCACGCAACCGCAGCGTACCGCGCGCACCTCGTGTCGGTGATGGCCTCGCGCGCCGTCGCAGCCTGCGGGTGACGTCACCCCCGCATGCGCAGCCGCGCCGGGGCGACACCCGCGCGGCCGCGGCCCGGCGTGCGCCGCCGTTCCTGCGCGCGTCCGGAAGGTCGCGCGCGCGGGTGGCCTAGAATGTCGGTTCGCCCTGCGCATGACCCCCTTCGTGGATAACAAACGCGCCCCTGCCGCACTTCCCGCCACGGTCGACGCGACCCTCGCGCTGCTCGGCCAGCACGATTACGTCGCGGACCGCCGGCTCGCGACCGCAGTGTTCCTCGCGCTCAAGCTCGGGCGTCCGCTGTTCCTCGAGGGCGAAGCGGGCGTGGGCAAGACCGAAGTCGCCAAGGTACTCGCCGCGGGCCTGGGCAGGCGCCTGGTGCGGCTGCAGTGCTACGAGGGGCTGGACACTGCGGCTGCGGTCTACGAGTGGAACTACCCGCGGCAGATGGTCGAGATCAGGCTCGCCGAGGCGGCCGGCGGCGTCGAGCGCTCAGAACTCGCCCACGACATCTTCACGACGCGATTTCTGTTGCGACGGCCGCTGCTGCAGGCGCTATCGCCCGAGGACGGCGTCCCGCCGGTGCTGCTGATCGACGAGCTCGACCGTGCCGACGAGCCCTTCGAAGCCTACCTGCTCGAAGTGCTGTCGGATTTCCAGGTGACGATCCCGGAGCTCGGCACGATCCGCGCGGCGGCGCCTCCGGTGGTCGTCATCACGTCCAACCGCACGCGCGAGATCCACGACGCGATCAAGCGCCGCTGCCTCTATCACTGGGTCGATTACCCGGATGCCAACCGCGAGCTCGCGATCCTGCGGCGCAAATGCCCCGCTGCATCGGAGACGCTCGCGCGGCAGATCGTCGCCTTCACGCAGCGCCTGCGCGGGCTCGACCTGTTCAAAGCGCCCGGAATCGCCGAGACCCTCGACTGGGCGGAAGCGCTCATCGCGCTCGACCGCATCACGCTCGATCCGCAGACGGTCGCGGACACGCTGGGCGCGCTGCTCAAGTATCAGGACGACATCGGCGCAATCACGCCCGACGTCGCCGCGCGGCTGGTCGACGAGGCGCAGGCCGCGAGGGCCGGGGCGTGAGCGCGGCATCATCCCCCGCGCTGGCCTTCCTTGCGCAGCTCCCGCGGGGCAAGGTGGCGGAGAACGTGCTCCATTTCGTGCGCATGCTGCGTGCCGCGGGCCTGCCGGTCGGTCCGGCGAAGATGATCGATGCCCTGGCCGCGGTCGAGGCGGTCGGCATCGAGAATCGGGACGATTTCCGGGAAGCGCTGGCTGCCGTGCTGGTCTCGCGCAGCGAGCATCTCGTTCTCTTCGAGCAGGCGTTCGACCTGTACTGGCGCAATCCGCGCCTGCTCGAGAAGATGCTCGCAGCGCTGTTGCCCAAGGTCCAGGGCCGCGCCGGCGATGCGGCCGAGCTGCCGGCCCGGCTCGCGCAGGCGATGCTGCCTCCGCCGCGTCCTCGGCAGGAGGCGCCCGAGCAGGAGGCGGATCTCGACGCAGCGTTCTCGTTCTCGGCGCGCGAAGTGCTGCAGAAGAAGGATTTCGCGACGATGACCGTCGAGGAGCTCGCCGAGGTCAAGGCGCTGCTGCGACGCGTCAAGCTGCCGTTGCCCGAGTTGCCGGTGCGCAGGACCTCGGCCGCGCCCCGCGGCCGCTCCATCGACATGCGCGCCACGCTCCGCCGCAGCGTCGGTGCGGCGGGCACGCTCGCACCGCTGCGCTTTCGCGCGCGCCGCAGGCGCACGCCACCGCTGGTCGTCCTGTGCGACATCTCGGGATCGATGGATCGCTACGCGAGGATGCTGCTGCACTTCCTCCACGCGATCACCAACGAGGGCGACCGCGTGCACGTGCTGACCTTCGGGACGAGGCTCACCAACATCACGCGTCACCTGCGCCACCGCGATGTCGACGTCGCGCTCGCGCATGTCGCGGGGGCGGTCGAGGACTGGGCGGGCGGGACGCGCATCGGCAACTGCCTGCTCGAGTTCAACCGCCATTGGTCGCGTCGCCTGCTGGGCCAGAACGCGGTCGTGCTGCTGATCAGCGACGGACTGGACGCCGACGCCGGCGAGGGACTGGCCTTCGAGGCCGAACGCCTCGCGAAATCCTGCTCGCGACTCGTCTGGCTCAACCCGCTGCTGCGTTACGCCGGGTTCGAGGCGCGGCCTGCGGGCATCCGCGCGCTGCTGCCCTGGGTCGACGATTTCCTCCCCGTGCACAATCTCGAGTCGCTGACCGACCTCGCGAAGGCGCTGGCCCGCGGTCCGACGCGTCACCCGGGCGCATTGCCACTGGCCGCCTGACACCGCGACGCTCCCCGCATGGAGATCTCCAACTCCCGCATCGTCCCAGCACCGCCCGCGGTCGTATGGGGGGCCCTCAACGATCCCGATGTGCTGAAGGACTGCCTGCCGGGCTGCGAGTCGATCGAGCAGCTGAGCCAAGGCGAGTGGCGGGTCGTGATGGCTGCACGCGTCGGTCCGGTGGCGGCGCGCTTCACCGGCAAGATGGCGATGTCGGAGGTCGTCGCGCCGACCTCGTACACGCTGAGCTTCGACGGGCAGGGCGGTGCGGCGGGATTCGCCAAAGGCGAAGCGCGTGTGTCGCTCGCGCCTTCCGGCGCCGACGAGACTGCGCTGACCTACGTCGCCAAGGCGCAGGTCGGCGGCAAGCTGGCGCAGATCGGCTCGCGGCTGGTCGACGGCGTCGCCGCCAAGATGACCGACGACTTCTTCACGCGGTTCATCCAACGCCTGCGGCTGGCCGCAGGCGCCGAGGTGGCCGGAGCCGAGGCTGGCGCGGGCAAGGCGGGCGGCGGCGCCCCTGCGGGCGGCATTCGCTGGGTCCGCTACGCAGCGATCGCCGCCATCGTCGTCGTCCTGATCGTTCTTTACCTGCGTGCGCGGGCGTGACCCGCGTGAAGGAGCATCGTGATGGATAGCGTGGATCTCGACGTACTTAAGCGAAGTGCCGACTGGCTCGATGCGGGCCATCGCGCCCTGCTCGTCACCGTCGTGCAGACCTTCGGCAGCTCGCCGCGTCCCGAAGGCGCAATGCTGGCAGTGCGCGACGACGGCCTGGTCGTCGGCTCGGTGTCCGGTGGCTGCATCGAAGATGACATCGTCGCCCGCACGCGGCGCGAGGGCCAGAAGGCCACGAAATGCGAGGTCGTCACCTACGGCGTCTCGGCGGACGAGGCGCGCCGGTTCGGGTTGCCCTGCGGCGGAACGATCCGCCTCGTGCTCGAGCCGCTGACCCGCGACTCGGGTATCCGCGCGCTGCTGACCGAGGTCGAGGCGGGCCGCCTGACGGCGCGCAGGCTCACGATCGCCGACGGCAGCTGGACGCTGCAGAAGGCCGCCGCGACCGACGGGCTGACCTACGACGGCAAGGTGCTGACGACGATCCATGGCCCGCGCTACCGGATGCTGGTCATCGGTGCGTCGCAACTGTCCAAGTACCTCGCCCAGATCGCGGTCGGACTCGACTACCAGGTGACGATCTGCGATCCGCGCGACGAATACACGGAGACCTGGGACGTGTCCGGCGTCGAGCTGGTGCGCACGATGCCCGACGACACCGTGCAGGCGATGCGGCTCGACGAGCGCTGCGCGGTCGTCGCGCTGACACACGACCCCAAGCTCGATGACCTCGCGCTTCTCGAGGCGCTGAAGTCGCCGGCGTTCTACGTCGGCGCCCTGGGATCGCGCGCCAACAACGCCAAGCGGCGCGAGCGCCTGCGCGAGTTCGACCTGACCGAGAACCAGATCGCCCGCCTGCACGGCCCGATCGGCCTGTACATCGGAAGCCGCACCCCGCCCGAGATCGCCGTCTCGATTCTCGCCGAGATCACGGCCGTCAAGAACGGCGTGGGTCTCGATGCGATCCGGCCCGTCGCCACGGCCAAGGAGCTGCATGCGGCCACACCCGCATGCAGCAACGCCGCATGAACCCGACGGGCCGCCCAGAAGGCGAATACCGGAGTGGGCAGGATGAAGGCAAGCCAATGAACGCAGGACGCGATGCACCCTAACGATCCCCGGCTCAAATCGTTCATTCCGGTCGAACGAGATTCGCACTTCCCGATCCAGAATCTGCCGTTCGGCGTGTTCACCACGCCGGCGAACTACGCGCCGCGGGCAGGCGTTGCGATCGGCAGCCAGATCCTCGATCTCGCGGTCCTCGAGCAGGCGAAGCTGCTCGAGGTCGTGCCCGGAGAGCGACTGTTCAACCGCCCCACGCTGAACGCGTTCATCGAGCGCGGCCCCGAGCTCTGGTCGCGGGCGAGGGCGGCGATCAGCGACCTCCTGCGGCACGACAATGCGAGGCTGCGCGACGATGCCGCGCTTCGCGCCCGCGCCTTCGTTCCCGCGGCCGCGGCGCGGATGCTGATGCCGATCACGGTCCCGGGCTACACCGATTTCTATTCGTCGAAGGAACACGCGACCAACGTGGGCTCGATGTTCCGCGACGCGAAGCACGCGCTGCTGCCCAATTGGCTGCACCTGCCGATTGCCTACAACGGGCGCGCCAGCTCGATCGTCGTCAGCGGCACGCCGGTGTTGCGGCCCAACGGCCAGACCCGCAGCGCCGACCAGCGCATGCCGGTGTTCGGTCCCTCGGCGAAACTCGACTTCGAGCTCGAGACCGCGTTCGTCGTCGGCGCCGGGAACGAGCTGGGCGAGCCGGTCCCCATCGGGCGCGCCGATGACCACGTGTTCGGGATGGTGCTGCTGAATGACTGGAGCGCCCGCGACCTCCAGCAGTGGGAGTACATTCCGCTCGGTCCATTCAACAGCAAGTCGTTCGCGACGTCGATCTCGCCCTGGATCGTGACCATGGAGGCGCTGCAGCCGTTCCGGGTCGCCGGGCCGCCGCAGGACCCGCCGCCGCTGCCGTACCTCGAGACCAGCGGCGCGCAGGCTTACGATATCCACCTCGAGGCGAGCCTCGCTCCCGCGGGCAAGCCCGCGACGACGATCTGCAGGACCAATCTGAGGTACCTGTACTGGAGCATCGCGCAGCAGCTCGCGCACCACACGGTGTCCGGATGCAACCTGCGGGTCGGCGACCTGATGGGCTCGGGAACGATCAGCGGTCCCGCGCCGGACTCGCTCGGGTCGCTGCTCGAGCTCACGTGGAACGGCAGCCGGCCGATCAAGCTGGGCGACGGCAGCGAGCGGCGTTTTCTCGAGGATGACGACGAGGTCGTCATCACCGGCTACGCGCAGGCGAAGGACCATCGCGTCGGGTTCGGCGAGGTGCGCGGCCGCGTGGTCGCCGGGCGCGCGGTCTAGCGCCGCCGGCCGGGCGTCGAGGGACGGCTCGCCGCGGTCCTGCGCTCAATGAAAGTCGCGCGAGCGCGTGGGCAGCGCGCCGAGCAGTGGCGTGAGGTCGGCGAGTCGGCTGGCGAGCACATGGACGACCGGGCCTTCGCGTTCCACCTTGCCGTAGACGGCGAGCAGCCGAGAGCCGAGAAGCTCGCGTCGCTGGCGCTCGCCGAGATCGCGCCACACGATGACGTTGGTCGTGCCCGTCTCGTCCTCGATCGTCACGAACACGACACCGCTCGCCGTGTCGGGTCGCTGGCGCCCGATGACGATTCCGGCCGTGCGGACCAGGCGTCCATGCGGCGCCTGCATGATCTCGTCGGCGGGCGCCAGGCGGCGTTCGCGCAACTGGCGTCGCAGCAGCGCGAGCGGGTGGCGTCGCAGCGTCAATCCGAGCCGGCGATAGTCGGCGACGATCTCCTGGCCTTCGGTCGGCGCGGGCAATCCTGCACTCGCTTCGCCGAATTCGGCGCCTGCGAGCAGCGGCGGTAGCCGTTCGATGCCGGCCACGTCCCAGGCGGCTTCGTGGCGGTGGCCTGCGAGCGACGCGAGTGCGTCGGCGCCGGCGAGCGCGGTGAGGTCGCGCTGGTCGAGCATCGCACGATGCGCGAGATCGACGGCGCTCGCGAACGGCCGCTCGCGGCGCGCCGCGACGACCCGCCTCGCGCCGCTTTCCGACAGGCCGCCGACGAGGCGCAGGCCCAACCGCAAAATCGGGGACACGGAAATCAGGGACGCACCACGTTTTCCAGGCGATACCTCCTCCTCTGAAGCAGGGACAGATGGAAAACGTGGTGCGTCCCTGATTTCCGCGCCGGTAAAACGTGGTGCGTCCCTGATTTCCAGCGTGCAATCCCATGCACTGGTGGTCACGTCCGGAGGACGCACGTCGACGCCGTGCCGGCGCGCATCGGCGACGAGTTGCGCAGGCGCGTAGAAACCCATCGGCTGCGAATTCAGGAGCGCGGCGCAGAACGCCGCCGGCTCGTGGTGCTTGAGCCAGGCCGACACGTAGACCAGCAGCGCGAACGACGCTGCATGCGATTCCGGGAAGCCGTATTCGCCGAAACCCAGGATCTGCCGGTAGACCTGCTGCGCGAAAGCGGGGTCGTAACCGCGCGCACCCATGCCCTCGACCAGCCGCTGTTCGTACTGGTGCAGGCCGCCCTTGCGCTTCCACGCCGCCATCGATCGGCGCAGGCGATCGGCTTCGCCGGGCGTGAATCCGGCGGCGACGATCGCGAGCTGCATCACCTGTTCCTGGAAGATCGGCACGCCCAGCGTGCGCTCGAGCACGCCCTTGACTGCATCACTGGGGAAAGTGACCGGCTCCTGTCCCTGCCGCCGCTTCAGGTACGGATGCACCATGCCGCCCTGGATCGGCCCCGGCCGCACGATCGCAACCTCGATCACCAGGTCGTAGAACGTCCGGGGTTTCAGGCGCGGCAGCATCGACTGCTGGGCGCGGGATTCGATCTGGAACACGCCGATGGTGTCGGCACGCTGGATCATCGCGTAGACGGCGGGGTCGTCCGCGGGTATGTCCTGCATCTGCATCGGTGTCCCTCGGCGCGACGACACCATGTCGAGCGCGCGGTGGATCGCAGTGAGCATCCCCAGCGCCAGGCAGTCGATCTTGAGCAGGCCGATCGCGTCGAGATCGTCCTTGTCCCACTGGATGACGGTGCGCTGTGGCATCGCCGCATTCTCGATCGGGACCATTCGCTCGAGCGACCCTTGTGCGATCACGAAGCCGCCGACGTGCTGCGACAGGTGACGCGGAAATCCGAGCAACTGCCCGGCGAGGGTGACCACGCGGCGGATGATCGGATTACCGGGATCGAAGCCGGCCTCGCGGATGCGATCCGCGTGGATCGCGCGACCGTCCCACCATGCGAATGCGCCGGCGAGACAGTCGAGCTGCGCGGGATCGAGGCCGAGCGCGCGCCCGACGTCGCGCACGGCGCTCTTCGGCCGATAGGTGATGAGCGACGCGGCGAGCGCTGCGCGGTTGCGGCCATACTTGCGATAGACGTATTGCATCACCTCTTCGCGCCGCTGGTGCTCGAAATCGACATCGATGTCCGGAGGCTCGTTGCGCTCGCGGCTGATGAAGCGCTCGAACAGCGTCGAGCTGCGCGCGGGGTCGACCTCGGTGATGCCGAGCGCGTAGCAGACTGCCGAGTTGGCCGCCGATCCGCGTCCCTGGCACAGGATGTCCCGCGATCGCGCGAATGCGACGATGTCGTGGACGGTCAGGAAATACGGCTCGTAGCCGAGCTCGGCGATCAGCGCGAGCTCGTGCTCGATCTGCGCGCGCACGCTGGTCGGCACGTCCGAAACCCGGGCCGAGGAAATCCGGGACGGACCACGTTTTTCCAAAGCAAAAACGTGGTCCGTCCCGGATTTCGCGGATTTCGCGGATTTGGGGTAGCGGCTGGCGAGCCCCGTCTCGACGAGCTTGCGCAGCCAGGACATTGCTGTCTCGCCGGAAGGAACGAGTTCCTGCGGATACTCGTAGCGCAGTTCGTCGAGCGAGAACCGGCAGCGCTCGGCGATCGCGAGTGTCTCGGCGAGGAGCGCCGGCGGATAGATCCCGGCCAGCCGTGCGCGCGAGCGCAGGTGGCGCTCGCCATTGGGGTGCAGCGTATGTCCGCAGGCTGCGACGGGTGTCTTCAGCCGGATCGAGGTGAGCGTGTCCTGCAATGCGCGGCATGCGCGCACGTGCATGTGTACGTCGCCTGCGGCGACCAGCGGCAGGCCGCTCGCCCGCGACAGCGCGTCGAAGCGCGCGAGCTTCGCACCGTCGCCGGCCTGCGCGAACAGCCCGACCCCGATCCACGCGCGATCCGTGAACACGTCGCGCAGCCACTGCGCTAGCGTCCCAGTCGCGGGATCGGTGGCATCGGTGCGCGGGTCGATCGAAGGCAGCCACAGCGCGAGGCAGGAGGAGGCGAGGGCGGCGACGTCGTCACGCGTCAGCCGGTACGTGCCTTTCGCCGAGTTGCGCCTGCCGCGCGTGATGAGCTGGGATAGATCGCCGTAGCTTCCGCGATCGTGGGCGAGCAGCACGAGCTTCGTGCGGTCGGCCAGGGTGAATTCGCTGCCGAGGATCAGCGGCAGGCCGGCATCCTTCGCCGCCATGTGCGCGCGCACTGCGCCGGCCAGCGAGCATTCGTCGGTCAGCGCCAGCGCCGCATTGCGCTGGCCCGCGGCGCGCTCGACGAGCTCCTCGGGGTGCGAGGCGCCGCGCAGGAACGAATAGTTCGACAGGCAGTGCAGCTCGGCATAGGCCGGCAGCAGGTCGGTTGCGGACATGCCGTGCAGGGCGGTTCGGCTGGGGGGAGGATCGGCAGGAATACCGTACAAATATACGGTATCCAGGCGACTCGCGCCAGCGCGGCCGCAAACGGCATGACGTGCAGCAACCGGGAGCCGATCCAGCAGTCGCTGGCGGATTGCAGTTGCAGTCGATGGGCCGGGTTCGACGGCGGATTCGACTGACAGAGCGCCCCGGGCGCGCCGAACCCGGCACATCTGCGAGCTCTAGTCCGCGGCGGCCAGGCTCCGTGCCGCGCGGAAGACAATGCGCATGCGTGATACATGCTCGTCGAGGATCGCCTCGGCGCGATCGATGTCACCTTTCGCGAACGCCGCAATGATCGCCCGATGCTCCACCATCGACCGCTTGCGCGCGGCGGTGGAGTCGGTCAGGTTGTAGGTGAGAAGCGCGCCGATACGACCCGAAATCAGCTTGTAGGCCTCGATCAAATGTCCATTGGCACTGTTGTCCGCGATCGCCTGATGGAATGCCGCATCTGCCAGCGCTATCGAAATGTCGTCCCCGGCCCTCGTCGCGCGTTCCATGGCGTCGCTGGCCGTCCGCATCTGCCGCAGCGCGTCCTCGCGTCGGCGGGCAAAGCAGAGGCGAAGCGCCGCAACTTCCGTGATCCGCCGAAACTCGCATAGCTCGCCGACTGCCTCCTCCGACGGCATGAAGACGAAGCTTCCCGACTGCGGCTGGATGTCGATCATTCCCTGCTGCTGCAGCGCATTCAGCGCCTCGCGCACTGGCGTGCGGCTGACACCGAGTGCCGTCGCGAGCTTCAGTTCCGACAGGGCTCCGCCGAGCGGGAGTCTGCCCTCGACGATCGCCTGGCGAATCTGTTCGGTTGCCCAGGCGGTAAGCGATTCGGAAGTGTCGCGCGGCTGCGAGCGCGTGCCGTCCGCCCCGCGCCTCGGCAGCGCATTCTGCAGCGCCTCAATGGAAACTCCACCCATGCTACCTCCACGTCGACCACCAGTGAGCAACAAAGCTTTGCGCTGCACGTCTTCGTTCCGAGTCGGGCTACAACCGGTGTCCGAGGGCGGCAGCATCGTGGATCGCGTCGAGCGCTGTCCGGGGCTGGGCGCAGTCGCCGAGCAGGTACACCGGTG
>DAHUXO010000161.1 GCA_027307095.1 Betaproteobacteria bacterium
GTGTCTACGCACTATTCTGCGGGGTCATCCTGCTCGCTGACACGTGCTTGATGTTCGCGCCGGTGCTGCACCGGCTGCTGCACCGGTTCCAGATCGAAGACGCCGCCGGGCGCTAGTGTCGGCCGGGGTGAGAATCACGTCGAGCGCGGGAGGCATCGCGAACGTCCCCGGCGCCTCAGTTGCGCGTCGCGAGAGGCATCAGCCGCTCCGGTGGCAGGCAGATCCGGACGCGTCCCGAGAGGGACGGCATCGTGGACGGCGCCTGGACACGCAAGGTCGCGTCCAGCGAATCGACGCGCACTTCGTATTCGACCTGGTCGCCGAGGAAGACCGCCTGCCGGATCTCGCCGTCGAAGACATTCGGACCATCGCCGCCGAATGTCACGGCCTCGGGGCGGATCAGCAGCGTGGCGCCGCCCTGGGCCAGCGGCGTGGTCACGACGAGCATCGAACCGCCGATTCGCACGCCGTTCCCCAGCGCGTCGCCCCGCAGCAGGTTGGCCTTGCCGAAGAAGCCGGCGATGAATTCATCCCGGGGCTCGACATAGATGTGCTGCGGCGTGCCGACCTGCAGGATTGCGCCATCGCGCATCACGCCGATGCGATCCGACACGAGCATGGCCTCGGCCTGGTTGTGCGTGACGTAGATCGTCGTGATCCCGAGCCGTTGCTGGACGCTCCGGATCTCGATGCACATCTGCTCGTGCAGCGCGGCATCCAGGTTGGACAGCGGCTCGTCGAACAGCAGCACCCCGGGTTCGAGGGCGACCGCGCGCGCCAGCGCAACGCGTTGCTGCTGCCCACCCGAGAGCTGGTGCGGATAACGCTCGGACAGGCCCGCGAGGCCGACCATCGCAAGCGCCTCGTCGACCCGGCGCCCGATCTCACCGGCGGGGATTCGCCGCGCCTCGAGCCCGAGGCTGCAGTTGCGCTGCAGCGTGAGGTGCGGCCACAGCGCGTAGGACTGAAAGACCATGCCGAGGTTGCGCGATTCGGCAGGCACCGAAATGCCCTGCGCGGGATCGGCCATCACCTGGTCGCCGAACAGGATCCGGCCCGCCGTCGGCGGGACCAGCCCGGCAACCATGCGCAGCATCGTCGTCTTGCCGCAGCCGGAGGGGCCGATCAGCGTGAACAGCTCCCCGTCGCGGATGACGAGGTCGACCCCGCGGACCGCGGGAGTCGCAGCGTAGTTCTTGGACAGGGCCTCGAATGCGATCTTCCTGACTGGAATCCGGCACCTGCAAGACGGGATCGCCGGGCGATCATGGCCGAGCCGGTGAGCGCAATGGCGACCATCAGCACGCTGTAGGCGCTTCCCACCGTGTAGTCCCCGTCGGCGTAGCGCAGGAATGCCTCGAAGGCGAGCGTCTCCGTGCCTTGGCTCGCGAGCAGGCTCGTGGCGGAAATCTCGCGAATCGCATTCACGAACACCAGGAGGAACCCCGCCGCGAGGCTGTGGCGCAGCAGCGGCAGCGTGATCTGGGCGAGGACGCGGCTCGGGCGCAACCCGCAGGCAGCTCCCGCCTCCTCCATCTCCGCCGAAAGCTGGCGCAGATTTGCGCCGATGCCGCGCACGCACAGTCCCGCATAGCGCACGAAATAGGCGAACAGCAGGATCCAGTAGGTGCCGAACAGGTTGACGGGGGGGCCGCTGAACGCCAGCAGGAACGCGATGCCGATCACCAGGCTCGGGGTTGCGAAGTTGATGAAGCTCATGCGATCGAGCAGCGCACCCCAACGCGTCCCGAGTCTAACGGCGCCGTAGGCGGCGACGAAGCCGATCACCGTGGCGAGCGCCGCCGCGCCGAGCGCCAGCACGACCGAGTTCCAGAGCGCATGGGTCAGGGTGTGCGAGGCGAGCATCGTTGCGTAGTGCGCGAGGGTGAGGTTGCCCGGGCCGAAGCCGCGGCCCCAGGATTCCAGCAGGCTGATCAGGACCAGCGCCGCCAGCGGCACGATCGCCGTGGCGGCCAGCCAGCCCCAAGCGAGCAGCGACAGGGGTCCGCGCAGCATGCCCAGGCGCGCGGGCTCGCCCGAGCTCGACTTGCCGGTAAGCGTGACGTAGCTGCCGCGCGCGAGCAGCCGCAGGTTGACGAGCATCGTCGCCAGTGCGATGGCGCCGAGCAGCAGCGACAAGACCGCGGCTTCCCCGAACTGCAGCGGCGGTGCCGTCGACAGTTCGTAGATCTGGGTGGTCAGCGTGCCGAACCCGGCGGGGGCCGCGAGCAGGATCGGCGCACCGAATTCAGCCATCGAGTAGGCGAACGTCAGGAGCAGGCCGGACAGGATCGACGGCAGCATCAGGGGCAGCGTCACACGGCGCAGCACCTGACGCCTGCGCAGGCCGCAGGCCCGCGCGGCCTCCTCGAGGCTCGGATCGAGCGAACCCAGGGCGCCCGCGACGTTCAGGAACGCCAGCACCGTGAGGTGGATGGTCTGCACCGCGACCAGCGGCGCAACGCCGTAGGCGGCGAACGGCTGGAGGCCGGTCGTCGCCTGGACGATCCCGGCATCGCCGAACAGCACGATCCACGACGATGCGAGCTGGAACGACGGGACGATGTGCGGGATCGCGACGAATGCCGCGATCGCTCGCCGCCCGAGGAGATCGCTGCGCACGGCGAGCCAGGCGAGCACGGTGCCGAGCGCGGTCGCGAGCGCGGCGCTGGCGACGCTGACTTCCAGCGAGTGCAGCAGCGGCGTGCGCAGCAGGTAGTCGTGGCTCAGCACGCCCGCGGAGTGGGCGAGCGTGAAGCGGCCGTCCCTGCGCAGGCTGGCGATCAGCAGCTGCGCGTACGGATAGAACGACAGCAGCAGGAAGGCACCACCGCCGACCAGCGCGACCAGCCCGAAAGTCCCCTGTCGCCGGAACGCCGACAGGACCGCGGCCGGCCGCGGTTCCGGGAGAATCGCCTGCATCATCACGCAGCGGGATGGCGGCGGGCGCCGTTCGCGCCGCGCCGCCGTCGACACCGTGTTCCGCTTGCCTCAGTGCCCGAACATGGCGCGCCACTGCGACTTGACGTCGTTCCAGTTCGCGACCATCCAGTCCGAATCCGGGATGATCGCGTTCTTCTTCACCTCCGCCAGGGGCGGGAGGCCCGACGGTGCAGCGACGTCGTCACGTGCCGGATAGATGCCGTGCTTCGACAGGACTTCCTGCGCTTTCTGCGAGAGCAGGAACCGGTAGAGCAGGCGGCCCGCGTTGGGGTGCTCGGCTTTCGCGAACAGGCCCATCGGCGAAGCCATCAGGATCGGTCCCTCCTTCGGGAACACCATCTTGATCGGCGAATCCTTGTATTCCGCCTGGTACTTGTAGAGCGTGAGCGTGATTCCCAGCGGCCGCTCGCCGCTGGCGACCGAGCGCGCGACGTCGGGCACGTCCTGGAGTATCAGCACACCGTTGTCCTTGAGCTTCTGGAAATACGGCCAGCCGAGCCCCGCGTCGTGCACCAGCCCGCTGACCATCACCGTCGTGGAGCCCGACACGATCGCCGAGGCCATCGCGACCTTCCCCTTGTATTTCGCATCCGCGAGATCGGCCCAGCTCGCCGGGAAGTCCTGCGTTTCCTTGGTGTTCGCGAAGATCACGCCCGCGAGAATGCGACCGGTCACGTAGTGGCCGCCCGGGTCCTTCCCGAACGGAATATGCTCCCACTCGGGCGTCTTGTAGCTCGCGAGCAGGCCCTGCTTGGCGAAGTCCGGGTAGGCCGTGGCGTCGGCGACCCATACGATGTCGCCGTGAAGCTGGCCTGCGGTCTTCTCTGCGTTGATTCGAGCCAGCACCTTGCCGGTGCCGCTGCGAAAATACTCGAGCTTGACGCCCGGATACTCGGCCTCGAACAGGCTGCGCCATTCGTCGAGGATGAAGGTCGGCACCGACGTGTACATCACTGCCTTGCCTTCGGATTTCGCCTTCGCGTACAGCACGTCCATCGACTCGTCCGCCTGCGCCGCGCCCGCTGCCAGCAGGCCGCAGGCAACGCCGATGGAAACCGCCACGCCAAGAAGCCTGCTTCCCGTTCGCACGATGCGTTCCTCCTTGTACGATTGATGAGCGCTCCGGTTCTCGCGCCGGATGCGTCGCCGATCTTACCTGAAGCGAATCCGCGCGGGCATGGCATTGGCCGGCCCCGCGGCACCTGTGGCACCATGTCTCCCCATGCCGCGAAAAGACGACTGTCGGCTCCACGGGCCCGCGGGACGGAGCCGGATGGAGCGGGCGACGTGAGCGACCTCGAGCGGATGGCCGAGGCGCTCGCGCTCGCGCGCGGGGCCGCGACCCGCGGGGAGGTGCCGGTCGGAGCCATCGTCGTATGCGATGGCGTCGTCGTCGGCCGCGGCGGCAATGCGCCGATCGCCGCGAGCGATCCGACCGCGCACGCCGAGATCGCCGCGCTGCGCGAGGCGGGTGCCTCGCTCGGCAACTACCGGCTTCCCGGCTGCGAGATCTACGTGACGCTTGAGCCCTGCGCGATGTGCGCGGGCGCCATCATGCACGCGCGGCTTTCGCGCCTGGTGTTCGGCGCGCGCGACCCCAAGACCGGCGCCTGTGGATCGGTCGTGGACCTGTTCGCGAATCCGCGCCTCAATCATCATACGAGGGTCGTCGGCGGCGTGGCGGAGGAAGCCTGCGCGTCGATGCTGACGGAGTTCTTCGCGGCGCGACGCTGAGCGTCCGCGGAATCGCCATGCGCTTCGACATCCTCGCCCCCGCGGGCTTCGCGACCGACCCGGCGGCAGTCGCGCGCGCGGCCGCGCGACTGTCGGGCCTCGGTCACAGCGTTCATCTCGACGCAACGGCCGAAAGCCGCTGGCAGCGTTTTTCCGCGCCCGACGACGCGAGGCTCGCGGCGATCGAGCGCGTCGCAGCCGATCCCGATGCCGATGTCGCGCTGATGCTGCGCGGAGGCTATGGATTGACCCGCATCGTCGACCGCATCGATTTCGACGCAGTCGGACGCGGCGGCAAGCGCTGGCTCGGGCACTCGGATTTCACGGCGTTCCAGCTCGCGGCGCTGGCGCGAGCGGGCATGGTCACGTTCGCGGGCCCGATGGCGTCCTACGATTTCGGAGCGGAGCAGCCGTCGGTCTTCACGTTCGAGAACTGTTTCGGCGTGCTGGGCAATCGCGAGTGGACCGTCGAATGCGCGCTGGACGGACCCTCGCAGGTCGAGTGCTCGGGGGTGCTGTGGGGCGGGAACCTGACGATGGTCTCGCATTTCGTCGGTACGCCGTACCTGCCGGAAATTTCCGGCGGCATCCTGTTCCTCGAGGATGTCGCCGAGCATCCTTATCGCGTCGAGCGCATGCTCTACCAGTTGCTTCACGCAGGCGTGCTCGCGCGCTCGCGGGCGGTGCTGCTCGGCGCGTTCACGGGGTACCAGCTCAACGTCAACGACGGCGGCTACGACCTCGTGAGCGCCATCGGGCAGATACGCAGTCGCGTGCCGGTCCCGGTGTTCACGGGACTGCCCTTTGGTCACGTGCGCGAGAAGCTCACGCTGCCCGTCGGGGGGCGGTGCACGCTTCGGAGCCGCGATGGCATCGCGTCGATGCGTTTCTTCGACTACGCGGTCGGAGCGCGGGCTTGAGGCAGCGGCACGCGGGACACGTCGATGCGGCGCGCAGCCGATTGGAACGTGGCGGCGGGTGCGCAACGTGAGCGTTGATCACGGCTTCTCGGTGCGCCTCTGCGACTGGGCACGGGACGCGCCGGCATTGCGCCGGGTGCGGCAGGCCGTGTTCGTCGTCGAGCAGCGGATTCCCGCGAATCTCGAATGGGACGCCGCCGATCCGGCGTCGCTGCATGCGCTGGCGGAGGACGGGGCGGGCGAGCCGATCGGCTGCGGACGCCTGCTGGCCGACGGGCATGTCGGGCGGCTCGCGGTCGTCCGGTCGTGGCGGCGACGCGGCGTAGGCGCAGCGCTGCTCCTGCGCCTGGTCGACGAAGCGCGGCGGCGTGGACACGCGCGCGTCGTCCTCAATGCGCAGACGCAGGCGATGCCGTTCTATGCGCGTTACGGATTCGTGGCCTGCGGCAGCGAGTTCGAGGAAGCCGGCATCCCGCATCGCGAGATGTCGCGCAGCCTAGCGTGAGCGAGGCGCCGCTCAGCTGCGCAGCGCCTCGGGCTGGACGCGCCCCGCGGCGGCCGCGATGTCGAACCGGTACTCCACTTCGCCGCTGATCCTGCCCTCGCGGTCGAAGCTGCGCTCTGCAAAGTGCACGCTGCCGTCGCGTCCGAGTGCGATGAGGGTCGAGCAGCGGGTGCCATAGGTGTCGCTGACGATGAATGGCGCCGACAGCAGCCGTTCGCGCTCCAGCGTAAGCCCGGTCGCGGGGAGTTCGTCATCGGCGGCGGCCGTGCGGTCGTCCAGGACTTCCCACAGCGAGCGGGGATCGGCGTCGCGCGAGGCGATCCAGCGCGCGACGCCCCGCTTCACCCGCGCGAGCTTGGGCCACGGGGTGTCCAGCTGCGCGTTGGAAACGCCGTGGATGCCTGCCGGCAGCGGCAGGATGGCCGGCGTGCGGTTCGAGCCGAACGCGGCGCGCGGGCCGTCGCCCGCGACGACGTTGAAGCCGTTGAACGCGACGGCGCGGGCGACGGCTGTCGCGAGCGCGTCGGCAGGTTCGCGGATGTCGCGCAGCAGCTCCGGCACGAGCGAGCCGCGCGAAGGCGCGCGGGGATCGTGGCGACCCGGCTCGCGCACGTTGGTGACGAATGCCCAGCGGCCGCGCGCGCTGAGGCCGAGCCAGGTTCCACCCGCCTCGAGATCACGGCCTGCGAGCAGCCGCGTGCCGAGCCGCTCCCGCCACCAGTGCGCAGCTGCTGCGGGCCGCGCATGGAACTCGTCGCGATTCGCTGCGATGACCGCATCGAAATCCGGGTGGGCAGCCAGCGCGATGACGGCGAGGCACATCGGGCGGGCCTAGGCGTCGGGCGTTGCGCGGCCGCGCGGGGTGTCTGCGGCCGGAACCAGGTAGGGCAGGGGTCGCGACGTCAGCGGGGTCTGCGCATCGTCGGTGAGCCGGATGTCGCCGGCCTCGACGGCGGCGCGTTGGGCCACGGCAAGGAGCGCGCTGCCTCCCGCGGGGTCCGGCACGGCGCTGACGACGATGCCGCAGGCCTGGTCGCCGAATTCAGCCGAGTGGAGCCGGGTGCCGGGCCCCGGGGCAGGGCCGGCGGCGTGAAAGGCGAACAGCCGCTCCTTGAGCCGCCCGAGATACTGCGTTCGTGCCACGATCTCCTGGCCCGGGTAGCAACCCTTCTGGAAGTCGACTCCTCCCAGCACCTCCCAGTTCGCCGCCTGCGGGACGAACAGGTCGGAAGTCGCCGCGACGATCCAGGGCACGCCGGCTTCGACGTCGAGACGACGCCATGCCTCGGCATCGACGGGAGTCGCGTGCCTTGCGAGGGCGGCTCGCAGCGGTGGATCCTCGGACCGGGGGCAGATGCCCAGCAGTCGTCCGTCGGGAACGGCAAGGATCAGTGCGGCCTCCCCGATCGGCAACGCCTCGAAACTGCGGGGCGCGACGCCGAACGCCGCGCGTGCCACAGCGATGGCCTCCGGGCCGGCGAGGCCCCAGATCGCCCATTCCCCGCCCGCGTCGCGGATCGCGACCTTCGCGCGCAGCACGAACATCGAGAGCCGCCGCCGGATGGTCTCCACCAGGTCGTCCTGCAGCAGCAGAAGGAAGCGGTTCTCGCCCGGCGCGGTCGGCACGCGCACCACGATCAGGTTGGCGAGCATCCGCCCCTTGGGCGAGTTGTAGCTCGAGTACTGGGCCCGGCCCCGTTCGAGCCGCTGGACGTCGCTGGAAAGCTGGCCGTGCAGGAACGAAATGGCGTCGTCGCCTCGGACGTCGATCAGTCCGAATCCGGTCTGCGTGCACAAGGTGGAAGTCGGTCTGCCCGTGGGGGGGCCGGCGGGCAGGGCCATGCGGTCGGAGGTCATCGTTGAACCGTCGGCATTCGCGGGCTGTCGCAATCGTGGATTGGCCGGGGAACGAGAGAAAATGCTAGAATATCAAGTTAATCGCGTCTGCCAGGACGGAATGTCCCGTCCGGCGGCACTGCGCCATCGTCTCCGAAGATGGCGCTCGGGGGGTTATCACGCAAGCCCCCTGCGCGAGGAACGGAGGCCGGGTGCCGCGATCGCGAGCGAGTTCCATGCGCGATTCACGGCCCCCGTCATTACGCACATCGGCGGTTTCAGGGTGCCGGACGCGATGCCCCAGGGCAACCTCGGGGCGACGCATCGGGAACGCAATCCGCCGGTGGAGGCCCCAACCCTGAACTGAAGGAGTGCAGCATGTCCGTAACGATGCGTCAAATGCTGGAGGCCGGCGTCCATTTCGGCCACCAGACCCGCTACTGGAATCCGAAGATGGCCGAATACATCTTCGGCCAGCGCAACAAGATCCACATCGTCAACCTCGAAAAGACGCTGACGATGTACAACGACGCGATGAAGTACGTCCGTCAGCTCGCCGGGAACCGCGGCACGATACTTTTCGTCGGCACCAAGCGCCAGGCGCGCGAGATCGTCGCAGAGGAGGCGCAGCGCGCCGGCATGCCATACGTCGACCACCGCTGGCTCGGCGGAATGCTGTCGAACTTCAAGACCGTCAAGCAGTCGATCAAGCGTCTGAAGGACCTCGAGACGATGGCTCAGGACGGAACCTTCGAGCGCATGACCAAGCGCGAGGCGCTCTCGCACAAGCGTGAGCTCGACAAGCTCCAGAAGAGCCTCGGGGGCATCAAGGACATGAACGCGTTGCCCGACGCGATCTTCGTCATCGACGTCGGCTACCACAAGATCGCGGTCACCGAAGCGAAGAAGCTCGGTATCCCGATCGTCGCCGTCGTCGACACCAACCACAATCCCGACCCGATCGCCTGGGTAATCCCCGGCAACGACGATTCGAGCCGTGCGATCCGCCTGTACGCCCGCGGAGTCGCCGATGCGGTGCTGGAGGGCAAGTCCAGCACGACCCAGGAAATCGCCGCAACCGGTGACGAGTTCGTGGAGGTCGCCGACGAAGCGTCGGCCTGACCGCGCAGGGAACGGCTCGAGAAGTCGCGCGGGCCCCTTCGTCGCAGGTCGGGGCGTGCCCACGAGCGCGGCCCCGAAAGACGATGCCGGAGCGCGACGCTCGCCCCGGCTGCATACGATGAATGGAGCATGAAATGGCGGATATCTCCGCGAGCACGGTGATGGAACTGCGCCAGCGCACTGGGCTGGGCATGATGGAATGCAAGAAGGCGCTGACCGAGGCGGGCGGCGACCTCTCCAGGGCCGAGGAACTGCTGCGGATCAAGAGCGGCGCCAAGGCCAGCAAGGCCGCCGGCCGCGTTGCGGCCGAGGGAATGATCGGCGTGTCGGTCGCCGACGACGGAAAGACCGCCGCCATCGTCGAAGTCAATTGCGAGACCGATTTCGTCGCGAAGAACGACGATTTCAGGGCGTTCGTGAACGACGTCGCGAAGCTGGTCGACCGGAATCGCCCCGCCGACGTCGCCGCCCTGTCGGCGCTGACGCTCGCTTCCGGCGGGACCGTCGAGGCGAGGCGCGTCGCGCTCGTTCAGAAGATCGGCGAGAACATCGCGCTGCGCCGCTTCGCGCGGGTCGAGGCCAAGGGCCGCATCGCATCCTATGTCCACGGATCGAGGATCGGCGTGCTGGTCGACGTCACCGGCGGTGACGCCGTGCTCGGCAAGGATGTCGCGATGCACATCGCGGCGAGCAAGCCGATGGCGGTCAGCCGGGAGCAGGTCCCCGCCGATGTCGTGGCGAAGGAGCGCTCGATCGCGGCGGCCCGGGCGGCCGAATCCGGCAAGCCGGCGAACATCGTCGAGAAGATGGTCGAGGGCGCGGTCGCCAAGTTCCTCGCCGAGGTCACGCTGCTCGCGCAGGTCTTCGTCAAGAGCGACAAGGAGACCGTCGGCGACATCGCCAGGGCGCGCGGCGCGACGATCAACGGGTTCGTGCTCTACGTCGTGGGCGAGGGCATAGAGAAGCGCAAGGACGATTTCGCTGCCGAGGTCGCGGCGATGAGCCGGGCCTGACCCTGAAGCCATCGGCGCTCGTTCCAGGTCGATTCTTGCCGGAGCCTACGCGATGAGTCCTCCCGACAGCGCCGCCCAGGCGGCAGCAGCACCCGCGGCCGGCGCCGCGCCCTCGAGCGCCAGGGCACCGGCGTACCGGCGCATCCTGCTCAAGCTCTCCGGCGAGGCGCTGATGGGCAGCGACAGCTACGGCATCGAGCGCGAGACCATCGACCGCATCGTCGCGGA
>DAHUXO010000276.1 GCA_027307095.1 Betaproteobacteria bacterium
CGCGCCCTCGACCCAGCTCGTCCACCAGCCGTCGGCGGAATGCCCGCGGATGTCGGCCGGCCAGTGCATCCGCAGTACCGCGACGATCACCGCGACGAACGACAGCGCGTTGAGCGCGAAGCAGACCGCCTCGCCGGTGAGCGCGAGCAGTATTCCGGCGACTGCCGGCCCGATCACCCGCGCGGCGTTGACAAGCATCGAGTTCAGCGCGATCGCGTTGGCGAGGTCGCCGCGGTCCTCGACAAAGTGCACGTACATCGACTGGCGCATCGGCACATCGAACGCCGAGCAGGTGCCGAGCCACAGCGCCAGAGCGATCAGGTGCCAGGTCTGGACCCAGCCGCCCCCTACGAGAATCGCGAGGATCAGCGCCTGGACGAGCATCAGCGACTGCGTCGTGAACAGGCCGCGGCGCCGGTCGATGCGGTCGGCCAGCACCCCGGCAAGATTGCCGAACAGCAGGATGCCGACGTTGTTGCAGAACGCGACGACCCCGAGCAGCCATGCCGAGTCGGTCAGCCGGTAGACCAGCCACCCCATCGCCACCTGCTGCAACCAGGTGCCTACGAGCGACAGCCCCTGGCCGGTGAAGAACAGGCGGAAATTGCGGTGGCGGAGCGCGCGGAAAGTGCGCGGGAGGATGATCGAGGCCATGCGCAGGCGACATTATCGCCTGTCGCGTCCAGTGCGCCGGTCAACGTCGATGGTGCCGGCCGCGGTCCGGGGTTCCCGCCTCCTGCCGCCCCACCTCGACCGTTCATGCACGGTCGAGTCGGTAGACGCGCGATTCCCCGTAGGACTTCGCGAGCGGCAGCCTGCCGATGTATTCGAGCACGTAGCCGCGCGCCCCGCCGGCGACCAGCGTCGCCGCGAACGCCTCGCTGACGTAGATCATGCCCGGGGGTGTGACCGGCTCGATGCGCGCCGCCCGGGTGACACTGGAACCGAAATAGCTGTCGCGGGCAACGACGGGGTCGACGATGCGAAACACGGGACCGTCGTGCAGCGCGATGCGGATCTGGCTCCCTTCCGGCAGTCCCGCCTCCGCCCAGTCGGCGTCGAGCATGCTCGCGAGAAACCGCAGCGCGAATTCCGCGGCATCGCGCGGGGACTCGAACACGACGTAGAGCGCGTCGCCCCAGGTCTTGGCCTCCAGCGGCTTCACCGCGAGCGACCCGAGCAGCCGTGCGCCGATCTCCAGGAACCGTTGCTGAAAGAGCGGCGCATACGCATCGTGCAGGCGGCTGTAGCCGGCGAAATCGGCGAAGAGCAGCGACTTCAGCGTCCGATGAGGACGCTCCGCCACCAGGTCCGTCGCCTTGGGGATCGGGGCCGAGACCGGTGGCGCCACAGGCGGGTGATTTCCGGCCGGCGTCGCACCGCCCGGTGCCGGTCCCGGGGCGGGCACTGTGCCGGCCGCCGCCGAGGCTTCGCGCAATTGGCGAAGGTCGATCACTTCAGGCGCTCCGACGTTGCGGTTCCAGCGCTCGAACGACGCGCGCGTGCCGCCGACCTTCGCGGCGGCATCCGGATCGAGCGCGCACAGCATCGCCGGCGTGGTCGTGAGTTGCGCCCCCCGCAGCAGCGCCAGACCCTCGAGCAGCGTCGCCGCGTATTCGAACAGAACGTCGTCGCCGAGATGGTTCTCTTCGGTCGCCATGATCACGCGCGATGCCCGCGCAAGAGCGCGGTCGAAGCGGTCGACCCAGTCCCCGCCGCCAACTGCGACACTGGTCCGCAGGAAATCGTCCCGGTCGAAAGGCAGCACGACGTTCACTTCCGCCCCGCTGTCCAGGGCCGCCTCGATGAAGATCAGGTCGCTGCCACAGGCAGCCGATGCGTACACGATCGGCTGGTGCAGGCGCGCCAGGCGTTCGCGCATCGCCGCGTCGACCGCGGGTACGAGCGCCGCCGGGAACCGTGGATCCGGACGGCCCGGCGCGTCGATCATGTGGCCGGTGAAGACCAGCACGTCCGGCACCGGGAGCACGCACAGGACGTCGCGCGCCCGGGGGATCAGGTGCCGGAGCAGCAACACCTGCCGCCGCATCGTGGCGACGTTGCCGGCATCGCCCGGACACAGCGCGCTCGCGGCGGCATAGCTCTGTATGGCACGGTCGAATTCCCCCAGCAGCAGTGCCGCCTCGCCCATCGTCGCGTGATCCCAGCAGTCGAGCGGGCTGATCCGCGCCGAGAGTTCCCCCGCGATCTCCTGCGCCAGGGTTCGCGCCTGCTCCGGATCTCCGGCAAACATCGCCAGCGTCGCCGCATTGATGCCCGGATACGGACCCCGCGTCAATGCATAGGCCGCCAGATACTCATCGCAGGCGCGCTTGGCCAAGCTGCGGACGCGCAGGTTCGTCTCGTCGGTGCGCGCGCCCTGCAGCGCGCGCGTGAGCACATCCTTCGACAGGCGCCCGCGCAGGCTCAGAATGTCGGCGAGCAGCGAAGCTTGCTTTACGGGCGCTGCGCCGGGCCGCGCCTGTGCCGGGACTTGGCCTCCTTGGCCGTCGTTGAGCCGCGACTGCGCTTCGTCCAGCAGCGCGCGTGCGCGACGGCTGGCGCCGGCACGGGCGTGCGCAAGCGCGCCCCAGTAGAGGAGCTCCGCGTCGCCGGGACGGGCAACGATCTGCTCGCGGAACGCGTCGCAGGCATCCCACGG
>DAHUXO010000281.1 GCA_027307095.1 Betaproteobacteria bacterium
TGGGCGATCGACCGTCGCATCGAGCGCTCGCACGCCGCCCGCGGCGACGCCGCACGCCTCCCGGGAAGCTTCGCGCGCCTCGCCTTCCCGCTTATCGGCCTGGGGCTGATCTACATCGCCTCCGCCCTCTGGCGCCATCACGCAGGGGCGCCGTTCTTCCTCGCGATCGCAACGCCGCTGCTCATCGCGCTCGCCGCGATCCGCATGCTGGTCTACGCACTGCGCAGGCTCTTCCCCGCGCAGGCGTGGCTGCCGGCCTCCGAGTTCGCGATCGGCACCGCGACCTGGGGCCTGGTCATCCTGTACTTCCTCGGCGTCCTGCCGGAGATCGCGTCGACGCTGGACGATCTCGTCATTCCCATCGGCAAGGCCCAGGTGTCGGTGCTGACGATCCTCGAGGGCATCGTCGTGGTCGTGGTCACGCTGGTCGTCACGCTGTGGATCTCCGGGCTCCTCGAGCAGCGGCTGTCGCGCGCCACGCAGCTCGACGCCAACCTGCGCGTCCTGCTGTCGAAATCGATCCGCGCGCTGCTGATCGTCGTCGGCCTGCTGATCGCGCTGCAGGCGATCGGCTTCGACCTGACGCTGCTCACCGTCTTCGGCGGCGCGCTGGGCGTCGGCATCGGGCTCGGCCTGCAGAAGCTCGCGTCGAACTACATCGCCGGCTTCACGATCCTGCTCGACCGCTCGATCCGTCTGGGCGACATGGTCACCGTCGACGGGCGCACCGGCATCGTGTCGAAGGTCACCTCGCGGTACGTCGTCGTGCGCAGCCTCGACGGCCTCGAGGCGATCGTTCCCAACGAGACGCTGGTCACGACGACGGTCCTCAACCACTCCTACACGTCCTCCGAGATCCGCATCGCGATACCGGTCCAGATCAGCTACGACAGCGACGTCGAGGCTGCGCTCGCGCTGCTGGTCGACATCGCGAAGCGCGAGCCGCGCGTGCTGGGCGGCGGCCGCGCGCCCGGGGCGTTTCTCGTCGGCTTCGCCGACAACGGCATCACCCTCGAGCTCGGCGTGTGGATCGACGACCCGCACAATGGGCAGCTGAACCTCAGGAGCGCGCTCAACCGGACGATCCTCGCCGAGTTCAACGCGCGCGGCATCAGGTTCCCATTCCCGCAGCGCGAGATCCGGATCGTCGGGGGGAACGCCCCCGTGACCCCGCCGACCCCGCCGTGACCCCACTTGCGGCAGGGCCTTACCGGAGTCATATTGTGTCCAGCAGCGGTCGCGTACAATGGTGATCGCGTCTTGGGCCGCCACGTGGCAACGTCACGGGGCCATGAAGCTTATACATGGATAATCAATGAGTTACGATTTGCTTTCCTTTGCGGCACATGGTTTGTTTGTGCTGCCGTGGTGGGGATACGTCGCGGTCGGACTGGGACTCACCCACATCACGATCGCCGCGGTGACGATTTACCTGCATCGCAGCCAGGCCCACCGCGGGCTGGATCTGCACCCGCTGCCCGCGCATTTCTTCCGCTTCTGGCTCTGGCTCACCACCGGAATGGTGACCAAGGAATGGGTCGCCATCCACCGCAAGCACCACGCCAAGGTCGAGACCGTCGACGACCCGCACAGCCCGCAGACGCGCGGCATCAGCACGCTCCTGCTGCGCGGCGCCGAGCTCTACCGCGCCGAGGCGAAGAACGCCGAGACGATGGCCAAGTACGGACACGGCACGCCCGATGACTGGATCGAGCGCAATCTCTACACGCGCTTCTCGTGGCAGGGCGTGGGCGTGATGCTCGTCATCGACGCGCTGCTGTTCGGCCCGCTCGGCGTCACGATCTGGGCCGTGCAGATGCTGTGGATCCCGATCACCGCCGCCGGCATCATCAACGGTATCGGGCACTACTGGGGCTACCGCAACTTCGCGAGCAACGACGCGTCGACGAACATCGTTCCCTGGGGAATCATCATCGGCGGCGAGGAGCTGCACAACAACCATCACGCGTACGGTACGTCGGCGAAGCTTTCGTCACGCTGGTACGAGTTCGACATCGGCTGGATGTACATACGCATCCTGCAGATGCTCGGCCTCGCCACGGTCCGCAAGGTCGCCCCGCAGATCCGCTTCGACCGCGCCAAGGCGGCACCGGATCTCGCGACGCTGCAGGCGATCATCACCCACCGCTACGCGGTCGCGACCAGCTACGCCCGGACGTTGAAGACCGCCTGCGCCGCCGAGATCAGCGCGCTGCGCGAGCGGCATCGCGGACACATCGAGCTTCCGAACCTTCGCCGCTTCAAGCGTTGGCTCGCCGCGGACGCGAATGCGCTGCCCGAGACCGAGCATGCGCGCATCGCCCACACGCTCGAGAAGAGCACGGTGCTGCAGCAGATCTACACGATGCGCCAGGAACTGGCCACGCTGTGGAACCGCTCGACCGAGTCGTCCGAGCAGCTGCTCGCCCGCCTGCAGGACTGGTGCCATCGCGCCGAGGCCTCCGGCATCGCCCCGCTCGCCCAGTTCTCGCTGCAGCTCAAGCGCTACGCGTAGGCGGCAGCCCGGGATCGACGGCCCCCGGGCAGCGTCCGGGGGCAGCAAAAAAGCCCGCGGAGTTCGCGGGCTTTTTTGCATGCAGCGAAGCTGCGGAATTACTTGAGCTTCGTTTCCTTGTACTTCACGTGCTTGCGGGCGACGGGATCGAATTTCATGATCTCCATCTTGTCCGGCATGTTCTTCTTGTTCTTGGTCGTCGTGTAGAAGTGGCCGGTGCCGGCGGACGACTCGAGCTTGATCTTCTCGCGCATGGTGCTTCTCCGTCAGATCCGCTCGCCACGGGCGCGCATGTCGACCAGCACGGCGTCGATGCCGTTCTTGTCGATCGTGCGCAGGCCGGCGTTGGTCAGCCGCAGGCTGATCCAGCGGTTCTCGCTCTCGACCCAGAACCGGCGGCGCTGCAGGTTGGGCATGAAACGCCGCTTGGTCTTGTTGTTGGCGTGTGAGACGTTGTTGCCCACCATCGGGGCTTTTCCGGTAACTTGGCAGACTCGAGCCATCGCTCGCTCCAGGATAACGTTGATCGGTGCCGCGGCAAAGCCCGCCATTATCCTCCAAAACCTTGCGCCGATCAACCTCAAGAAAATGGGGTCAGAGCTGTATTGCTTCGCGGGAAATCCGAAGAAATGGACTGGCGACGTAATGCAGCTCTGACCCCATTTCCCGGAATTTCCGGCGTCAGCCGCCCTGCTTCGGAAGCGTGCGCCCGGACGCCCGGGCCGTCTTGGCAATCTCGGCGAGGCGCTCGACCCGGCGGCCGGTGTCCTGGAGCTTTTCCTTGACCACCTCGATGCCCGAGAGGCGATCCAGGATCTCGGTGATGACGCTCACGCCACGCGCCCTGGCTTTCGCCTGGTCTCTCCCCGCTCGA
>DAHUXO010000298.1 GCA_027307095.1 Betaproteobacteria bacterium
GCCGGCCCCGTAATTGACCCGGCTGCCGACAGTCGCGTCGCCGATGTAGGCGAGGTGGTTCGCTTTCGACGCGGCCCCCAGCGTGCTCGCCTTCACTTCGACGAAGTTGCCGATGTGAACCTCCTCCGCAAGCTTCGTGCCGGGACGCAGGCGCGCGTAGGGGCCGATCCGGCAGTCGCGCCCGATCGACGCGGAATCGAGGTGCGAGTACGCCTCGATGCGCGTGCCGGGCCCGACGGCGACGTCCCGCAGCACGCAGTACGGGCCGACGCTGGCGCCATCGCCCAGGTGCACGTGGCCCTCGAACACGCAGCCCACGTCGATGGTCACGTCGCGCCCGCAGCTCAGCCTGCCGCGGACGTCGATGCGTTCCGGATCGGCGATCGACGTTCCCGCGATCATCAGCGCCTGCGCATGGCGCCGCTGGACGATGCGCTCGAGCGCGGCGAGTTGCGCGCGGTCGTTGACGCCTGCGACCGACGCCTCGTCGACGGCGACCTGCGCGACGACCGGCACGCCGTCGGCGACGGCCATGGCGACGACGTCGGTCAGGTAGTACTCGCCCTGGGCATTGTGCGGCGTCAGCCGCGCGACCCATTTCGCGAGCAGCGCGGTCGGCGCGGCGATGAAGCCGGTGTTGATCTCGTCGATGCGCCGTTGGTCGTCGGTGGCATCGCGCTCCTCGACGATGGCGCGCACGCTTCCATCGCCTGCGCGCAGGACGCGTCCGAGGCCGAAGGGGTCGCGCACCCGCGCCGTCAGCAGCGCGAGGCGCTCGCCGCCGGCGAGATCGACCAGGCGCGCAAGCACCTCGGGCGGCACCAGCGGAACGTCCCCCAGGCCGACGAGGGTGACACCGTCGGGCGGAAGCACGGAGAGGGCGATGCGAGTCGCGTCGCCGGTCCCGCGCGGCGGGTCCTGGCGCACGAAGCGGATGTCGGGGGCGGCGAGTGCGGTCTCGACGGCCTGCGCGCCGTGCCCGGTGACCATCGCGATGGCGCGCGGACCGAGGTTGCGAACGGCGGCGAGGACGTGGGCGGCGAGCGGACGGCCCGCGAGCGGGTGGAGGACCTTGGGCAGCGCCGAGTGCATGCGCTTGCCGTGACCGGCGGCGAGGATTGCGACGTTGGGGGCGGCCATCAAGCAGGGAAGCCAGGGTAGGCCACGATGATACGCCAGCGCTCGGCGGGCCCGGCCGCGGGCGGGTAGGGGCGCAGGAACGAGGGCGGGGGTCAGTTCTGGATGATGGTCGGCGGGCTGGTGGCGAAGAGGTCGATCACGTTGGCCATGCCCATCGCGGCCAGGTTCCTGGGGATCGCGGCCTCGCGGCATTCGAGGATCTCGCAGTGGAGGTACATCTGGCGCAACCGGCGCTCGGCGTCCCTCTGCGAGCCGGCGATGATCGAGACGTTCTCGATGCGCTGCCCCGTGCGCGTGCGGATGGTGAAGCCGTAGCGGACCATGATCGTTCCTCCCTGCGCGCACGCCGGTTGCATGCGCTCGACCCCGTGGTGTCGTCCCCGCACGGTCGTTCCCGAGCGAGGGATTGGCAGTTCAGCAAGTTGCATACCCCGCGATCGCTCGGAAGGCGATTCCCTGACGAAAGGCGCTCACGGCGCCGGTGAGGTCCCGGCCCACGCGATCGGTCGTCGACGCCGGTTGGTGCCTCCCGCGAAGGTGAGTGCTCGCTCCTTCGCGCGGGCCGATGGAACCGGGAATGCGACCGGCCCGTCCCCGGGACGACCTCTGCGACCCGCTTGGCTGCGGACGTGCTGCCGATGGCCGACCCGGAAACGCCGACGGCCGGCACCCCGCGACGTCAGTCCGCGACGCCCACGACGGGCACGGCGGTCTTTTTCGCCGGCCGCGCCAGCCACACGACGCCGATCAGCAGCACGAACACCAGCGCCGACAGTCGGAAGAGGTCGTCCGCCGACATCGTGAACGCCTGCTGGTCGATCATGCGGTTGATCACGGCATGGCCTTGCCCGGCCGCGAGGCCGTTCGCGTGGAGGCCCGCGAGCGCCTGCAC
>DAHUXO010000308.1 GCA_027307095.1 Betaproteobacteria bacterium
AGGCGTCAACTTCATCGACGTCTACATGCGCAACGGCGCCTACGGCAAATCCGATACCTACAAGACGCCGCTCCCGATGACCATCGGCATGGAGGCCGGCGGCACCGTCGCAGCGCTCGGCGAAGGTGTTCAGGGACTCGAGGTGGGTGAGCGCGTGGCGTACTGCCTCGCGCGCGGGAGCTACGCGGACTACGCGCTGGTGCCCGCCTGGCGGGCGGTCAAGGTCCCGGCGGGCGTGCCGCTGGAGCACGCGACCGCGCTGATGCTGCAGGGGCTGACCGCGCACTACCTGTCGCATTCCGCCTTCGCTCTGAAGCCGGGCGACACCTGCCTGGTGCATGCGGCCGCAGGCGGCGTGGGTCAGCTGCTGACCCAGCTCGCGAAGCTGCGCGGCGCAACCGTGCTCGGCACCGTCGGCGACGCGGAGAAGATGCGCATCGCGCTCGCGCGCGGCTGCGATCACGCGATCCTGTACCGGGAGACGGACTTCCGCGAGGAGGTGATGCGCCTCACGGGAGGACGGGGCGTCGACGTCGTCTACGACTCGGTCGGTAAGGACACGATCGACCGCAGCATCCGCTGCCTGCGGCGGCGCGGCCTTTGCGTGATGTACGGCGCGTCATCGGGGCAGGTTGCGGGCATCGCGCCGCTCGCCCTGGCGGAAGCGGGCTCGGTGTTCTTCACGCGGCCGCATCTCGCCGACTACATCGCCGACGCCGACGAGATCGGGTCGAGGTCCGCGGCGCTGTTCCAGCACTATGCCGACGGCAACCTGAAGGTTGCGCTGCACGGGACGCTCGATCTCGAGGCCGCTGCCGAGGCGCACCGGATCCTCGAGGGGCGCGGCACCCGCGGGAAGCTCCTGCTGCGCGTGCGGGCATGATGCGGGACCCCGAACCCATGCCTGCGACGACCCCGCGCACCATCGTCACCGGCGTGATCGGGTCGGATACCCACATCGTCGGCAACCGCATCCTGTCGATGGCGCTGGAGAAGGCCGGCTACAAGGTGGTGGCCCTCGGTGCCCTGACGCCGGCACCCGAGTTCGTCAAGGCCGCGGTCGAAACGAATGCGGACGCAATCCTGGTCTCGTCGCTCTACGGGCAGGGAGAGCTCGATTGCCGGGGGTTTCGCGAGCTGTGCATCGAGGCCGGGCTGGACGCCATCCTGCTGTACGTGGGTGGCAACCTGATCGTCGGCAAGCATCCCTGGGACGTCGTCGAGCGGATCTTCCTCGACATGGGATTCGATCGCGCCGCAGCACCCGGCATGCGGGTGGAGACGGTGCTCGAATGGCTCGCCCAGGACTTCGCGGCGCGCGAACGGGCGCCAAGGCGCCAGGCGGGGTGAGCGCGATGCATGGCGCCGCCGCACTGCTCATCGATTTCGGCAGCACCTACACGAAGCTGCGCGCCATTGACCTGGACCGGCGCATCGTCCTGGCGAGCGGCCAGGGCCCCTCGACCGTGGCCACCGACATCAGCGTCGGCATGCGCGTCGCGCTCGAGGATCTGGGACGGCGGCTTGGCAGGCTGCCGCAGTTTCGGTATCGGCTGGGATCGAGCAGCGCCGCCGGCGGGCTGCGTATGGTGACGGTCGGCCTGGTGCGTGAGCTCACCGCAGAGGCCGCCCGCCGCGCGGCATTGGGCGCCGGCGCGAAGCTCGTCGGCACCTACGCCTACCGCCTCACCGCGGCTGACATGGCCAGCATCCTGGCCCTCCGCCCGGACATCCTTCTGCTCGCGGGAGGAACCGACGGCGGCAACAGCGAGGTGATCCTGCATAATGCGCGCATGCTCGGCTCGAGCGCGCTCGATTGCCCGATCGTCTATGCGGGAAATCGCGCCGCCTGGGACTCGGCGAAGGATCTGCTCGCGGGCAAGATGGCGGTCTGCGCGGAAAACGTCATGCCCGAATTCAACGTACTCAACATCGAGCCGGCCCGAGCGGCGATCCGCGAGATCTTCCTCGAGCGCATCGTGCATGCCAAGGGAATCGACCGCGCGCGCGACGAATGCGATGCGGTGCTGATGCCGACGCCCGCCGCGGTGATGGACGGCGCGCGCCTCCTGGCCGATGGGCACGGCAGCACCCCCGGGCTCGGGGAACTGGTAGTGATCGATCCGGGCGGCGCGACCACCGACGTGCATTCGGTCGCATCGGGACAGCCGCGCGTGCCCGGAGTGGTGCAGCGCGGGTTGCCGGAGCCGCGTGTGAAGCGCACCGTCGAGGGCGACCTGGGCATGCGCCACAACGCGGCCGCGATCGGTGAGATGGCCGGCATACCCGCCCTGGCTGCCGATGCCCGGTTACCGGAGGGCACCGTCTCGCGCCTGATCGGCGAGTTGGCGCGAGACGTGGACCGGCTGCCCCGCGACGCGGAGGAGCGCGCGCTGGACCGAGCGCTCGGGCGCGCTGCGCTGCGCTGCGCGATGAAGCGGCACTGCGGCAGCGTGGAGACTGTCTATACCGCGCTCGGCCCGGCCACCGCGCAGACCGGCAAGGACCTCTCCGGCGTCGAGGTCGTAGTCGGCACCGGCGGCGTCATTGCCCATAGCCGGGCGCCGCTGGAGCTGCTGGAGACGGTCGTTGCGGTTCCGACGGAGCCCGAGTCGCTGCGGCCTCGCGATCCGCGGTTTCTCGTCGACCGCGAGTACCTGCTCTACGCATGCGGATTGCTGGCCCAGGCGGAACCGGAGGCTGCGCTCGAACTCGCGCTGAAGTACCTGAAAGCCCCAACCGAGGTCCTCACGGATGACATCGTCGCCAACGGTTGAGACGCGACTGCCGCTTTCCGAGGCTCGCATCCCGGACGCTGCGTTCGCTCAGATGCGCCGCGAGAATCTGGCGCGCTGGCCGACCGGGGCCGAGGTCGACTTTGATGCGGCGGTGGCGCGGCACCAGGCGATGCCGCTGCACAAGCGGCTCGGGTGGGTGATGCGCGAAGCGGCTGCGCAGGGGCGCTGCCTGACGCAGCCGCGAGGAGGCTTCGGCACCTTCGCGCTGCAGAAAGAGCTGATGCAGGTCCTCGACAAGGAGGGCCTCGCGGACATCATCCCGACGACGACGGACAGCTACACGCGCAACGAGCAATTTCACCTGGCGCAGAAAGGGATCGAGGAATCCGAGCGGATGGGGCGCTCGCTGCTCAACGGTTACCCGATCGTTAACTACGGCGTGGCCAAGGCGGCCGAGCTGATCGACTCGATCGACAAGCCCGCGATCATGCTGACCGGGACCTCGATGCCCAAGCTGACCGGCGAGATCGCCTTCGCAGGCGGGTATTCCGGCTACCTCGGATCGGGCATCGCCTATACCGCTTCCTACACGAAGGACCTGTCCATCGAGGACGGCATCCGCAACTACCAGTACCTGGACCGGCTCGCGGCGATGTACCAGGAGCGTGGGGTCGAATTGCATCGGCGCCAACCCGGGTTCCTGACCGGCACCAACATCCCGCCCTGCGTCGCGATCATTACCGGCGTGCTCGATATGCTGCTCGCGGTCGCGCAAGGCGTGCGGAACTACGGACTCGAAATGGGCGAGACCCTGCACCTGGTGCAGGACGCCGCGGCGGTGCGGGCGTGCCGGGAACTATGCCAGGAATATCTTGCCAAGCGTGGATACGTGGATGTGTTCACGTCGGTGACGCTGCTGCACTGGATGGGCGCATGGCCGCAGGACGACGCGCAGGCGGCCGCGCTGGTGGCCTACGGAGGCACCCTCGCGGCGGTGGCCGGGGCGAACTCGGTCACGACCAAGTCGACCCACGAGGCTTTCGGCATCCCGACGCCGAAAGTCAATGCCGACGGATTGCGGACGACGCGCATGGCGATCTACCTTGCGCGCGGCGTGCGACTGGATTCGATGCCCGATTTCCATGCAGAGGTGGATCTGATCAAGCGCGAGGTCCGGCCCGTCGTCGACAAGGTCCTCGAGATGGGGGACGGCGACGTGGCGCTGGGCTCGGTTCGGGCAGCGGCGGCGGGCGTGCTCGACGTACCCTGGTCGCCGAGTCGCTGGATGCGCAGCTCGGTCATGCCGGCGCGCGACGCCGAAGGATGCCTGAGGATCCTCGACCCGGGACTGATGCCGATCCCGCGCGAGGTGCTCGAAGTGCACGAGGAGAAGCTGCGGCGGCGCGCGGAGCGCGAGCGCGTCGAATACGGCCCGGACCTGGCGGTCGCCAGCGTCTACGAGATGTCGGAATCCCTCGGCACGATTTTCACCGACCGCTGGGCGGAACGCCCGGCGGGATGAGTGGGCGGCCCATCCGGGTTCGCGCGGCACGCGAACGCGCGCGGACCACGGATCGCCACGACATTTGGGGGAAGCGCAACGAAGCACCGCAGTCATTGCACAACAAGGCAAAGGAGGAGGTCATGATGCACGTTCCAAAGGTCAGATTCGCAGCATGGTTTTTCGCGGGATTGGTCGCTCTTCCGCTGGCACAGGGAATCGCCGTCGCACAGGACAAGTATCCGTCGCGCCCGATCGACTTCATCGTTCCCTGGGGCCCGGGAGGCGGCGCGGACCTGCTCGCCCGCACCGCAGGCAAGCTGATGGAGCCGATGCTCGGGGTGTCGCTGCCGGTCATCAACGTTCCCGGAGCGACCGGCCAGGTCGGTCTCACGAAGCTCGTCAGCGGACCCACCGACGGTTACAACATCGAAGTGATGACGGGCGACACCTACTCGCTGTTCGGGGCACCGCATCCGCGCTTCAAGCTGAGCCAGATCACCCCGCTCGGGATCATGATCCGTCAGCCCTCGGCGTTCTACGTCAAGGAAGACGCTCCGTGGAAGAACTGGAAGGAATTGCTGGAGGCGGCGAAGACCAAGACCTTGCGCGTGGCAACCACCGGCTTTGGTAGCCCCGACGACATCACCGTCAACTACTTCCGCAGCCTCGGCTACCATTTCGAGACCGTGCCTTACGCCAAGCCCGGCGTGCGCTACACAGCCATCCTCGGGGGCCACGCCGACGTTCTGTACGAGCAAACGGGCGACGTGCGCTCGTATGTCGACAACAAGCAGATGCGGCCGGTGGTGATTTTCTATCCCCACGAGCTGGACGTGGGGCCGTTCAAGGGAGTGCCCGCGACCGGAGAGCTGGGCATGCACATCTCGCTGCCGCAGCTGCGCACCGTCATCGTGAAGGCGGGAACGAGCCCGGCGATCGTGAACACGCTCGCCGCGGCCCTGGAGAAGGTGGCGCAGACCCCCGACTACAAG
>DAHUXO010000310.1 GCA_027307095.1 Betaproteobacteria bacterium
GTTGTAGTCGACATCGCCAATCGAGCGCGGTGCCGGCGGGTACGCCGGAGTCGCGCATGCGGTGAGGACGAGCGTCGCGACCAAGCCGAACACCCAGCGCGACCAGAGACGGCCGGATGGCGACCCGGTGGGGCCGGACCGTTGCAATTCCTGGTTCATGCTTCCTCCGAAAGTGGATGCCGACGAATCGAGATGCCGATCATATCAGCGGCGTTGGATTTGCTGCGTGAAAGTCCGGAATCGTGGCAGTGTTCGAGGCCGTGACTCAAGCACGCTTCGTGCCAGTCAATGCACTACGCGTTTACCCATTGCGAAAGCACTCGCGCAAGCTTCGCATACACAGAATTATGGTCAGCAACTGGCGTTCCTGCATACAATTGGCCCATTTTGCACGGCTTTTCGTCAATCTGCGAATCGACTCGTCAGGAAATTGGATGATGCATTATCGGCACATTTCGCCCTTCCCGCTGCGCGCGATCCAGATAGCCTGCACCGCGCTGGCCTTTTGGGGCACTGCCAGCACCGCCATTGCAAGCGAGGGCGCCGCGGCTGCGCAAGGCTCGGCTTCCCCGGCGGCGCCAACCGTTGCACATGCACCCGCCGGCCTGCCATGGGCAGAGCCGACATCGGCCCCGGATTTCGAGATGTTGCTCGCAGCCGATTCGGCGCCCACGTCGCGCGATGCCCTGTTCGGCGACGACAAGGCTCCCGCGAAGCCGAAGGATGCGAAATCGGTCCCGCCGAAAGGCGATTCGCAGGACGCGCTTTTCGGCAGCGACCTCGGGGTTTCGCCGCGCTCGCCATGGCGGGGTTTCGTCCGGGCGGAACTCGCGCGCACCTACGGCGACCCGTCCCACTGGTCGAAGATGCTGGTCCGATCCGAGCTCGACGCCGAGGGCGGATTGGGCGACGGCGTTCGATACAAGCTCGGGGCGCGACTCGATTACGACTTCGTGTACGACGCGACGAATTTCTATCCCCCGGATGTCCGGCGGGACCAGCGCGTCGACCTCGTGCTGCGCGAGAACTACATCGACTTCGGCAAAGGCGACTGGGATTTCCGCCTCGGTCGCCAGCAGATCGTCTGGGGCGAGATGGTCGGGCTGTTCTTCGCGGATGTCGTTTCCGCCAAGGACCTGCGTGAATTCATCCTGCCCAGCTTCGACGAGCTCCGCATACCGCAGTGGGCCGGGCGGGCCGAGTATTTCAAGGGGGATTTCCACGCCGAGGCGATCTGGATTCCGGTGCCGAGCTACGACGACATCGGCAAGCCCGGGGCCGAGTTCTTTCCGGGGGCTCCGCCGTCGCCCCCGGGACTCGCGACTCTCTACGACAATGAGCAGTTTCCCAAGCGCACGCTCGGCCACACGAATTACGGCCTGCGCCTGTCGTACCTGTCGCATGGCTGGGACATGTCGGGCTTCTATTACGGGAGCATGGATACCTCGGCGACCTTCTATCGCCAGATCGTCACCGCACCCGTGCCGGCCTACGTCTACCAGGCGCGCCATGACCGCATCGACCAGCTCGGCGGCACGCTGTCCAAGGACCTGGGCCCGGCGGTATTCAAGGCGGAAGCGGTCTACACGGGCGGGCGCAGCTACAACGTGCTGCGGCCAACCGATGCCGACGGCGTGGTCCGGCAGAACACCCTCGATCTGATCGGCGGGCTCGATTTCGCGCTGCCGCAGGACACCCGCCTCGACCTGCAGATCTACAACCGCACGTTCTTCGACCACGACCCCGGCATCGTTCCGAAGCGCAACGAGCCCGGCTTCACCATCCTGCTCGATCGCAAGCTGAACGAGCGAGTCGACGCCCAGGTGCTGTGGATCCGGAGCCTGGTTCGCAACGACGGGATGCTGCGACCGCGCGTGATGTGGAACTTCCAGACCGACTGGCAGCTCCGCGTGGGCGTCGACGTGTTCAATGGGCCACCGCTCGGTCTTTTCGGGCAGTTCGCGAATCGCGACCGGGTGTACACCGAGGTGCGTTACAGCTTCTGATGCCTGGACAGCGCGAGGGCTCGCCCCGGCCCGACACCACGGCGACGATTGGATCGCCAGCCTCCGCATCGGCAGCGACGGCGACTTTCGATTACGACAGGGCGTTCGGCCGCAACCTCGGGTGGGTCACGCCGGAGGAACAGCGGACGTTGCGCGGCAAGCGAATCGCGATCGCCGGCCTTGGAGGCGTCGGAGGGCTGCACCTGCTGACGCTCGCGCGCCTCGGCATCGGGCGGTTCCGTCTCGCCGAATTCGACCGCTACGACCTCGCGAATTTCAACCGGCAGGTGGGTGCCGCGATGCGCACGCTCGGATTGCCGAAGCTCGACGTGATGCTGCGGATGGCCCGCGACATCAACCCCGAGCTCGAGGTGGAGACTTTCGGCGATGGCGTCGAGGCAAGCAACGTCGAGGCGTTCCTCGATGGCGTCGACGTCTTCGTCGACGGACTCGACTTCTTCGCGTTCGACACGCGCGAGCTCGTCTTCGGCGCCTGCCGGGCCCGCGGAATCCCTGCAGTCACGGTCGCGCCGCTGGGGATGGGCGCCGCCCTGCTCAACTTCGTGCCTGGGGGCATGAGCTTCGCCGACTATTGCGGGCTTGCGCAATGCCCGGAATCCGAGAAGCCGCTGCGCTTCCTGCTCGGGCTGGCGCCTGCGATGCTGCACCGGCGCTACCTCGCCGACATGTCGTACGTGGACCTGGAGTCGGGGCGCGGACCATCGACGGCGATGGCGTGCCAGGTATGTGCCGGAGTCGCCGCGACCGAGTGCCTCAAGTTGCTGCTGCGTCGGGGGGACGTCGTGGCCGCGCCGCGGGGAATCCATTTTGACGCCTACCGGAACAAGCTCGTGCGGACCTGGCGGCCGTGGGGCTGGCGCAATCCGCTCCAACGCGCGATCACCGCGATCGCGCGACGGCAGATCGCGCGCCGCTGAAGGACGGGGCGAACGTCCTCCGCCGCGATGTCTCTCGCCCAAAACGTGCTCGAGCTGGCCCGCTGGGCACCCAGCGGCGACAACTCGCAGCCGTGGCGGTTCCGGATCGTTTCGGAACGCGAATTCGACGTCTACGGCTACGACACCCGCAGCCATTGCGTCTACGACCTCGATGGCTGGTCGAGCCAGCTCGCCCACGGGATGTTGCTCGAGACGATCTCGATCGCGGCGACCCGATATGGTTGCCGCGCGCACATCACGCTTCCCGAAGGCGATACTCCGCACCTCGATCTTCCGGGAAGCGAGGCGCCGCCCCTGCGCTATCGCGTGCAACTCGAGCCCGACGCGGCGCTGCCGCCCGACCCGCTGGCTGCCGTGATCGTTGAACGGTCGGTTCAGCGGTGGCCGATGCGCCCCCAGCGGCTGACCGACACACAGCGCGCCTCGCTCGAAGAAGCGGCGCGGCCGCTGCGCATCGCGTGGTTCGAATCGTGGCCCGCACGCGCACGCATCGCCTGGCTGTGCGCGAGGAACGCTCGCATCCGCATGACCATTCCCGAAGCCTACGCAGTGCATCGAACCGTGATCGCGTGGCACGCGACGACCAGCGAGGACCGGCTTCCGGATGCGTCGCTCGGCGCCGGCCCGATGCTGCTGGCAACGATGCGCAGCGCGATGGTCAGCTGGCAGCGCCTCGATCGCCTGAACCGCTGGACCGGAACACTGCTGCCGCGCCTCGCGCTCGATTTCCTGCCTGGCGTTCTTTGCAGCGCGCAACTCGCGATCGTCGCCGACTGGGAGCCGGCGACGCTGGCCGATCGCATCGCTGCCGGCCGGGCGATCCAGCGCGTGTGGCTGCGCGCCACCGCCCTCGGCCTGCAGATGCAGCCCCAGTACACGCCGCTGGTGTTCGCACGCTATGTCCGCTCACACCGCGAATTCACGCAGCGGCCCGGCGCGCAGGCGGAGGCAGCAACGATCGCAGCGTCGATCGACACTGCACTTCCGGGCGCGGCGGCAGCGAATGTAGCCTGGCTCGCCAGGATCGGGCCTGCGCAGCCCGTGCGCGGGCGATCACTGCGGCTGCCGCTGGCGCAGCTCGTCGTTGGCGACCCACCGCCGAAGCTGCCGCGACTCGCTACCGTCTGACCGCGCGCTACTTCAGGTCGTCGCGGGAATCGTCCCGATCCGAAGCCGGCCGCTCCGCCGCGTAGGACCACGTCTCGCCGGTCCTTACTCCGAAGCGGACGATCGTCCCGTCCTCGATGTCGACGCGGCGGTCGGCGATCTCGAGCACCCTCGGGTCGTGCGTCGAGAATATGAACGTCGTTCCGTATTTCCGGTTGATCCTGCGCATCAGCCGCAGGATGCGGCCGCCGGTCCGATGATCGAGGTTCGCGGTCGGCTCGTCGGCGAGGACGACCCGGGGACCGATCGCCAGCGCGCGCGCGATCGCGACGCGCTGTCGCTGGCCGCCCGAGAGCTGGTTGGGTCGGTGCCTGGCGTGATCCGAGAGCTTGACCAGATCGAGCAGTTGCGCCACGCGTTCTCGGCGCTGCTTCGTCGACAGCTCCCTGAACTGGAGCAGCGGAAACTCGACGTTCTCCTCCGCCGTCAGCACCGGCAGCAGGTTGAAGGTCTGAAACACGAACCCGATCGCGCGTGCGCGCAGGTGTGCAAGCACTTCGGGCGGGCGTCCGGTGACATCGTGATCGTCGATCAGCAGGCGTCCCGACGTCGGGGTGTCGATCAAGCCGATGATGTTGAGCAGCGTCGACTTGCCGCTTCCCGAAGGGCCCGAGATGGCAATGAACGCGCCTTCCTCGATGTTGAGGCTGACGTCGCGCAGCGCCGTGACTGTCTGCACGCCGAGCTGGTAGGTCTTGCCGACCGATTCGATGCGGATGAGCATGGAGGCGCGGTCAGACCGCGTGACGCAGGGCTTCGACGATCGGCATGCGCGCGAGCCGTCTCGCGGGCAGGATCGCCCCGGCCACCGATGCGACCAGCCCAACCAGGGCTGCGAGCGCGAGCGATGCGATCGACAGTCGTATCGTTGCGACGTATCCGACTTCGGAGTTCGGCGGCGGGGGCATGGCAATGCCGACTGCCGAAATTCCCCACGCGAGGAGCACTCCAATAGCGACGCCGACGAGCGCAGCACATGCGCCGAGCAATAGCGATTCGGCAACGATCTGGCGGAACACCGTCCCCGGAGGGTAACCCAGCGCCCGCACCGTTCCGAATTCTCCCCGCCGCTCGTGCAGCGACATGCCGATGCTGTTGGCCACGCTCAGCAACACCATCAACGAGACGATGACCAGCAGGACCAGGAACTGGCGGCGATAGAGGGCCGCGGTTCCCTGGTAGAAGTCCGCGAGTTCCCACCATGCGCGGATGTCGTAATGATTGGACGGAAGAACGTGGCGCGCCGCCACGATCGCCGTTTGGACCGAGGTGCCCGGGGCAAGAAGCACGACCAGCGAGTTCACCGAATCGGCGCCGACGAGCGCCTGCGCGTCGTCGAGCTTGGTCCTCGCCGCAACGGCGTCGTAGTCCTTGAACGGGCTGCGGAAGACGCCCGCCAGCGGCGCGTCCAGCGTATTGAGCGCCCCGTCCCGCGTCGCTGCGAGCAGGGTGACGGTGTCGCCGGGATGCAGCCCCAGCGCTCGCGCGACACCTTCGCCGACGATCACGGCCGGGCCGGAGGCGCGTTCGAGCGGGACGCCGGCGACCATCGTGAGCGAAGTCCCGATTCGCGCCTCCGCCGCCGGATCCACGCCCTCGACGATCACGGGCACCTGGCCTCGTCCGTTGGACAGCGACCCCGGGAACGACAGCCGCGGTGCGACCGTGTCGACGCCCGCGATGGCATGCAGCGCCGCCATGGCTTCCCGCGGTCCGGCGAGCGTGTGCGCGAGCGGGTCGCGCCGCGCGCCGTCGACGTAGCCGGGAGCGAACACCTGAAAATGCCCGAGCTGCGAGCGGATCGTGGCCTCGCGCAGCTGCCAAAGGACGTCGTCGACGAACCCTCGCGCGAGAATGAGACTCGCGACCCCGAGCGCCACCGAGGCGAGGGTCAGCAACGTGCGCGTGCGCTGCCGGGTGAGATTGCGGGCGGCGATCGAGATCAGCATCGGCGTCGATCAGCGGTTCGCGCGAAGCGCATCGACGATCGGCATCCGGGATGCCTTCCATGCCGGGTAGATCTCTGCGACTGCGGCGCTGGCGAGGGCCAATGCGATCGCGTCCAGGATCACCGGGAGCGCGATCATGATCTGTGCACTGTAGCCGCTGTCGCGCCCGGGCGGCGGAGGCATCGGGATGCCTACCCACGAGATCGCCAGGGCAAGGCCGATCCCGATCAATACGCCCACGATCGCCCCGGTGCCACCGAGCAGCACACCCTCCGCGAAGTGCATGCGCAGGATGCTCCGGCGCGAGGTTCCCATCGCGAGCATCGTACCGATCTCTCCGGTGCGCTCGAGCGTGCTCATCGTCAGGAGGTTGGCGATCCCGAGCACCAGGATGACGGCGATGAGGACCGCCACGACGGTCATCTGGCGCGACATCAGCGTCACCGTCTTGCGATAGAAGTCGGATAGCTGGTGCCAGGTTCGCACCTCCATGCCTGAATTCGAGACGATCCGCTCGACCTCCCGTGCGACGGCATCAGTGTGCGAGGTATCGTCGAGGCGGACGACCCACAGTTGCACGCCCTTGACGCGCGCGAGCTGCCGGGCCATCGGCAGCGGCATCCTCACCGCCAGATCGTCGTAGGCCTTGACTCCCGTCGAGAACACGCCGCGGACTACGCCTTCTGCCCCGCTCATGCCGCCGCTGGCGGTCGACGTGATGAAGGCCACCTTGTCGCCGCGCGCGACGCCCAGCGCCCGGGCGAGCCCGCGGCCCAGGATCACCCCATGGGGCGCCTTATCGTCGAGCGGCTCCCCATCAACGGTCAGA
>DAHUXO010000317.1 GCA_027307095.1 Betaproteobacteria bacterium
GCGCCGACGTTCCCGAGAGACTCGCGTATCGTGGCATGCATCGGACAAGGCTCGCGGCGGACAGCCGATCGGAGTTTCGGTCCCGCCAGGGAAGGGCTCGATGAACCTGCAGTTGCTGAAGTTGAAGGCGATGGTCGCGGCAGTGGCGCTGGGCGCCTGGCCAATGGCGACACAGGCGGACCCGTTCCAGACGCCGGATGCCGCGCATCCGATGCAAGCCCCGGCCGACTGGCAGCCGGTCCTGCAGACGGGGCCCGAAGCGGATCGGATCCGGCAGAACCTCCTGAAGGTGAAGCTGCCGCCCGGGTTCCACATCGCGCTCTACGCCGTCGTGCCGGACGCCCGCCACATCGCAGTCGGCCCGAAAGGCGTGGTCATCTTCGAGGGGACCCGCAAGACCAGGCTGTGGGCGGTGACCGACCGCATGCATCGCGGGGTGGCGGACGAGGTGAAGGAGTTCGCGCCGACCGTGGCCAAGCGGATGCCCAACGGTCCCTGCTTTTCCAGCGGCGGCGTCCTCTACGTCGCCGAGCAGAACCGCGTCGTCGAATATCCGGCGGCCGAATCCACCTACGCGAGACCGGACGTCGTCGCCCACGCGATCGTCCCCGGGGGCGCGCTGATCCCCGCGAGCGAGGAAAGCTCCAACCACTCGACGCGTGTCTGCCGGGTCGGGCCGGACAACAAGCTCTACATCCAGCTCGGACAGCCGTACAACGTTCCGCCCAAGGCGAAGCTCGAGGTCTACCGCAAGTGGGGCATGGGCGGGATCGTGCGGATGGAACGCGACGGCAGCAATCGCGAGGTCTATGCGACCGGCCTGCGCAATCCCGTCGGCATGGATTTCAATCCGAAGGATGGGACGCTGTGGACCAACGACAACCAGGTCGACGGCATGGGCGACGACCAGCCGCCGGGCGAGATGGATCGCGTCGCCAGGGCGGGGCTCGACTTCGGTTTCCCGTGGTATGGCGGGGGCCATACCCGCACCGACGAATATGAACGCGATACGCCGCCGGCGGGGCTGGTGTTTCCCGAGGTCGAGCAGGTCGCGCACGCGGCCGACCTGGGCCTGGTGTTCTACCGGGGGTCGAAGTTTCCCGGGAAGTATCGCGGGGCGATCTTCTCGACCCAGCACGGATCGTGGGACCGGACGGTGCCGGTCGGCGCCCGCGTGATGGTGACTTTCCTGGGGAAGGACGGACATGTCGCCGGCAGGTCCGAGCCGTTCGCCGAAGGCTGGAACGACCGCGGCCATTACCTCGGTCGCCCGGTGGATGTCGCCGAGTTGCGCGACGGCTCGCTGATCGTCTCGGACGACCTCGCGGGCGCGCTCTACCGGATCACCTACGACGGCAGCTGAGCGGTTCGTCGCGGTCGTCCGGCAGGACACCGACACCCGGCATCGCGTGTTCCCGCCCCCGGCGCGTCGCGGGTGCGAAGACGTGCCGCCTGCGCTACTGCGCGCTCTCGCGGACGTAGGCGCCCGGCGCCGCGGCCAGCGGGGGGAATTCGGCGTTGCCCGCGTTCGCCGGTGCGGCGCGCTCGCCGCCCTTGTGCCGGGCGAGCCATCGATGCCAGTGCGGCCACCAGCTTCCGGCATGGTCTTGCGCGCTCGCCAGCCAGTCCTCGGCGCTCGCGGCGGGACGATCGTTGGTCCAGTAGTTGCGCCTGGCCGGCTCCGGCGGATTCACGACGCCGGCGATGTGACCCGACGCGCCGAGCACGAACACCGGCTTGCCGCCGATCAGCCGCAGCGTCCGCCACGCCGATCGCCACGGCACGATGTGATCGTCGCGCGATGCGTAGACGTAAGCCGGGACGTCGATGCGCCCGAGGTCGATCGGCTCGCCCAGCATCGTCAGCGCGCGCGGCTCGCGCAGCCGGTTCTCGACATACATGTTCTTCAGGTAATACGCATACATCGGCCCCGGCAGGTTCGACGAATCGCCGTTCCAGTGCAGCAGGTCGAATGCGGGTGGCGTGCGGCCTTCCAGGTAGTTGCTGACGACGTAGTTCCAGACCAGATCGTTGGGTCGCAGGCTCGCGAACGCCCCGGCGAGCTCGCTGCCGTGGACGCGTTGTCCGGAGAGCAGCGCGGGCTCGCGCGCCGCGACGCCTTCGCGCGTGATGTAGACGCCGATTTCGCCCGGGTCGGCGAAATCGAGCATCGTCGTGAGCAATGTCACGCTCGCCACCGAATCGTCGTGGCGGGCGGCCAGCACCGCGAGCGCGCTCGCAAGCAGCGTTCCGCCGACGCAGAAGCCGAGCGCGTTGACCGAAGGCGAGCCCGAGATCGCCTTCCCCGCGGAGAGCGCAGGCAGCACGCCCTGCGCGAGATAGTCGTCCCAGGCGAGGCGCCCGAGGTCGGGTGGAATGTTGCGCCACGAGATCATGAAGATCGTATGCCCCTGCGCAACCGCGTGGCGCACGAACGAGTTGGCTGGCTTGAGGTCGAGGATGTAGTACTTGTTGATGCAGGGCGGAACGATCAGCAGCGGTCTCTCGGCCACGCGCGTCGTCGTCGCGTCGTACTGGATCAACTCGATCAGGTCATTTCGGAACACGACGCTTCCCGGCGTCACGGCGAGGTTGCGGCCGACCTCGAATGCGGACTCGTCGCTCATCGTGATGCGGCCCCTCCCGACGTCGCCGGCGAGGTTGTGCAGGCCCTGCACGAGGCTCGCGCCTTCGGTCGAGAGCGCGCGGGCGATGACGTCGGGGTTGGTGCCGGGGAAGTTGGTCGGCGCGATGGCGTCGATGAACTGGCGGGTCGAGAATTCGAGCCGCCGCTTCTCGGCGGCCGGAAGCCGTGCGAGCCGGGTGATCTCGGTCAGGTACTCGGCGTAGAGCAGGTAGGCCTGCCGGAGCCACGCGAAGTAGGGCTGCTCGCGCCACGCAGCGGAGCCGAAGCGCCGGTCGCCCTCGGCGCCGGCGACGATCTCCGGCAGCGCCGCTCCGGGACGCGCCAGCGCATCGGCAGCCGATGCCCAGAGGGTCGCGAACCGCGGCGCATAGGTCTCCTGCAGCTTCGCGACCGCGTCGAGGTCGAAAGGCGCGCGCGCGATCGTGCCACGCCGCTTGCGCGGGGCGGGTGCAGGATCACCGAAGCCGCGCATCCACCATTGCGCCCAGGCAGCCATCACGTGCTGCCACTGCGAGGCGAGCTCGGTCCAGGGTTCCATCGAATAGGGGTCGGGAGCGGACATCCGGATGCGGGCGTCGTCGTTTCAGGGCTCGAGCAGCAGGTGC
>DAHUXO010000326.1 GCA_027307095.1 Betaproteobacteria bacterium
TCGAGCGCGACGACGGCGGTGTCCTTCTCGAGCTCGGTCGGGCCGTTGCGGCTGCCGAAATTCGGCAGCGCGATCGCCGCCTGGGGGTCGAGGTGCCAGTCGACGATCCCGATCAGCGTCTTGGCGACGTCGTTGATGATCAGGCTTCCGCCGGCCGAGCCCAGCACCGCGAACAGCCGTCCGCGGCGATCGTAGACGATGGTCGGCGACATCGACGAACGCGGCCGCTTGCCCGGCTGTACGCGGTTGGCGACCGGCTTGCCATCGACGACGGGCGCGAACGAGAAATCGGTGAGCTCGTTGTTGAGCAGGAACCCTCCCTCGGTCATCAGCCGGCTGCCGAAGGCGTCCTCGATGGTGGTCGTCATCGCCACCGCGTTGCCGTCGCGATCGACGATCGAGACCTGCGATGTCGACGGAAACTCCGCGGCGGCGCCCACCCCCCAGGCGATCTGTCCCGGTTGCGCGAGCGCGTGCCGCGGGTCCCCGGGGAGCGCGTGACCGAGGCTGTGCAGCGCCGAAATTAGCCGCGATCTCCGGTGCAGGTAGCGCGCATCCAGCAACCCCTGCGGTGGGGCGACGAACGCCGGGTCGGCGATGTACGCGTTGCGATCGGCGAATGCGAGGCGCTCGGCCTCGGTGATGAAATGCACGCTCCAGAATGATTCCGCGCCCATCGCCGCGACGTCGTAAGGCTCGAGCATCTTCAGGACCTGCAGCACGGCGATGCCCCCCGACGAGGGCGGCGGCATGCCACAGACGCGGTAGCCGCGATAGCGACCACAGACGGGCCGGCGCGCGATCACCCGGTAGTCCGCCAGATCACGCAGGGCAAGGTCGCCGCGATGCGCAGGCGCGAGGTCCGCAGTGCGCACGATGTCGTCGGCGATCGGTCCGGAGTACAGCGCGCTGGCGCCGCGCGCGGCGAGCATTCCCAGCGTGCGCGCGTATGCCGGATTCTTCAGCAGCGCGCCGACCGCGCGCGGCGCTCCGTCCGCGTCCAGGAAGTAGTCGCGCGCGCGACGCTGCGACCAGTGCGTCTCGGCCGCGAGCAGCGCGTGCAGCCGCGGCGAGACCGCAAAGCCATGCCGGGCGATGGCGATCGCCGGCACGAACAGCCGCTTCCAGGGCAGGCGGCCGTACCTGCGCTGCACGGCCTCGAGCAGCCGCATCGTACCCGGCACACCGACCGATCGTCCTCCGATCACGGCGTCGTAGAACGCCAGCGGGTTGCCGTCCGCATCGAGAAAGCGATCGGGTTTCGCCGCGGCAGGTGCGGTTTCGCGGCCGTCGTAGGCGATCAGCCGCCGCGATTTGGCATCGTTGTAGAGCAGCAAGGCGCCGCCGCCCAGTCCGGACGACTGCGGCTCGACCAGCCCCAGCACCAGCTGCACCGCGACCGCCGCATCCGCGGCATTGCCGCCCTCGCGCAGGATCTCGTAGCCCGCGTCGGTCGCGAGCGGATTCGCCGTGGCAACCATGAACCGGCGGCTGCGTACCGGAATCTTGTCGACCCAGCCCGAAGTCCGCTCGGGCGGCTGCGCCTGCGTCCGGGCCTGCGCTTGCGCCGGCTCCTGCTCCTGCGATCGGGCCGGCAGGATGCAGGACAGCGCCAGCGCCAGGATCGTTGCAAGCCACGTGCGCAGGCTCATCGGAAATGCGCCGTCGGTCACCGGCCGCAATGGAGATGGGCGGCGATTCTACGCCGGAGCTGCCGGCGCCACCGCGTCCGCCGCGGGCGGGCGGCGCGGCTCGATCGCGGTGCGCCCCGTGGCAAGCGAAAAAAGGAGGCGGCGGGTCTGCCGCCGCCTCGGACGGATTGGCGCTCGCCGAACGCTCAGATGTCGGGCATCGCCCTGCGCCTCGCGCGCGGCGCCACCGGCGCGCCCTCACGCCGTGGCTGCATCGTCATCGCTCGCCGGCCGATACGCGCGCCACGGCGAGCCTCAACGGCGCGACCGCCGGCGCGGTGACCGGGGCGACCCGCGCGACGGGCGCGAAGACGGCCTGCGCCGCCCCGCTCGCGGCACCGCCGCCGTGCAACGCCAGCACCGGCACGATCATCAGCGCGACGATGTTGATGATCTTGATCAGCGGATTCACCGCGGGGCCGGCCGTGTCCTTGTACGGATCACCGACGGTGTCCCCGGTGACCGCCGCCTTGTGCGCATCGGAGCCCTTGCCGCCGTAGTTGCCGTCCTCGATGTATTTCTTCGCGTTGTCCCACGCCCCACCGCCGGTGGTCATCGAGATCGCGACGAACAGGCCGGTCACGATCGTGCCCATCAGCAGGCCGCCCAGGGCCTGGGGCCCGAGCGCCAGCCCCACGATCACCGGCACGAGCACCGGCAGCAGCGAGGGCACGATCATTTCCTTGATCGCCGCCTTGGTCAGCATGTCGACGGCGACGCCGTATTCGGGCTTGGCCGTGCCTTCCATGATGCCCTTGATCTCCTTGAACTGTCGCCGCACCTCGACGACGACGGCGCCCGCCGCGCGCCCGACCGCCTCCATCGCCATCGCGCCGAACAGGTAGGGGATCATGCCGCCCAGGAACAGGCCGATGATCACCATGTGGTCCGACAGGTCGAACGTCGTCTTCAGGTTCGCAGTCACCAGCGCGTGCGTGTAGTCGGCGAAGAGCACCAGCGCCGCGAGCCCCGCGGAGCCGATCGCATAACCCTTGGTCACCGCCTTGGTCGTGTTGCCGACGGCATCCAGCGGATCGGTGATCGCGCGCACGGAATCGGGCAGATCGGCCATTTCGGCAATGCCGCCCGCGTTGTCGGTGATCGGGCCGTAGGCGTCCAGCGCGACGATGATGCCCGCCATCGACAGCATCGCGGTCGCGGCGATCGCGATGCCGTAGAGCCCCGCGCACCAGAAGGACACGAAGATTGCGACGCAAACC
>DAHUXO010000328.1 GCA_027307095.1 Betaproteobacteria bacterium
AGATCGACCTCGCCTGCGCCTGCCTCACGCGCGAGCTGCCCCTGATCGGCATCGGACTCGGGGCCCAGGTCCTCGCGATCGCGGCGGGGGGAAGCGCCGAGCCCGCGCCGCTCGAGTTCTCGGTCACGACCGCGCGGCGCGTCGACGAATCGGCGCTGAACGGCTACCTGCCGGCGAGCTATCCGTCCGCCGTCTACATGCGCGACTGGCCGCGCCCGCCCGAGGCTGCACGGGTGCTCGCGCGCGACGCGCGCGAGCGCGCCGTCCTGTGGCAGTCCGGCCCGCGCGCGTTCGGCTTCTCCGGCCATCCGGGATTCAAGGTCGCCATGGTCGAGGACCTGATCATGGAGTTCGAGGAGTCGCCGCCCGAGGTGGACGCGGATCTCGCGAAGCTGCGCGGGGCCCAGCGCGCGATCGAGGACGCGCTGGTGCCGATCATGACCGGTCTGATCCAGATGACCGGATGGATGGACGACGCGACGCTCGCGCGCAACGCCCCCTGAGGGTTTTCCTCATCCGAACCCCCAGCCTCCGCCGTTGCGCGGGAGATGGCGCCGCGCGCGAGGCGGGGGGAGGAAGACATGCCCCTCCGGACAACATGGAAATAGAAATCACTTGCACCTCCAATGGGCGCTGATTAATATATTAGAAAACGCTGATATAAGAAGTACAAGGGCACACGCGCTCGGGCTGTCGGCTCCAGAACGGCCGGGGTCGCGACGAGTCCAATCGCAGTCCAATCCCTCGAGCACAACACCAGACGCCATGGCAAAAAAACTCGTGATCGTGATGGCGAACACCGACCCGCGCAACGGCGAGGAGCTCGGCGCCCCTATTTTCCAGGCGTCGGTCGCCGCCGCGATGGAATACGACGTCGAGGTCATCTGCACGGCCGCTGCGGGCCGGCTCATGAAGAAAGGCGTCGCCGAGAAGCTGTTCGTCAAGGCAGGCTCCCCGAAGTCGGTCTACGACTTCATCAAGGACGCGCACGAGGCGGGGGCGAAGTTCTACTGCTGCTCGCCGAACCTCGACCTGTTCGACATGACCAAGGACGACCTCATTCCGGAGTGCGAAGGCATCGTCGGCGGCGCACACCTGATCGAGGAGGTCATGGAGGAAGACTGCAAGGTCATGACGTACTGACCTGCCAACGGGAGCGACGATGACACACGCGTCCACGCGGGTGCAGGACCGGATCGGAGACCCCGTCTCCGACAAGCCGGCCGTCGCCCGTCCCAAGCTCGAGGAGATCTTCAAGGACATCCAGTCCGACCTCCGCTACGACCACGAGCTGAACGGCTGCCTCAACTGCGGCATATGCACGGCGACCTGCCCGGCCGCGCACTACTACGACTTCAGCCCGCGCGAGATCGTCCAGCTGCTCTGGACCGAGAACCTCGAGGGCATCTACGACGCGATGCAGGAGAAGATCTGGGCCTGCGCGCAGTGCTACACCTGCGCGGCGCGCTGCCCGTTCAGCAACTCGCCCGGCGGCCTCGTGATGCTGATGCGGGAAACCGCGATCAAGCACAACATGGAATCGGCGCGCAACGTGCTGCGCCCGTTCAGCCGCGTCATGCTGAAGCTGGTCACGACGGGCAACCAGCTCTCGCCCGACATGATCAACAAGGATCACTTCGCCGACTGGGGACCCAACATCTCCAAGGTCGACGCGCCGCTCAAGCTTCTGCGCAAGGCGATCCCGATGCCCACGCTCAACACGACTGCGACGGCGTGGGAAGTGAACCTGAAGACCTCGGTCGAGCTGTACACGATCTGGGAAGAGACCGGCGTGCTGAAGCAGCTCGAGACGATCGACGAGAACCTGTTCGACGTGATCACCGACATCATGGACGAAAAACGCGACGATCTGAAGGACTGGATCGCCGAGCAGGAAGAGGAAGACGACGATTGATCGCGTTCCGCGAGGACGCGCGATCGCACGCTGTGGCAACGAATTGCCGAAGGAGACGACCATGACGAATCGAATCGAACCGCAACCGGGCGAACGCTTCACCGGTCACGGGTCCGAATGGCACGACGCCAAGCTCTCGCCCGAGGACGCACGCATCGCGACGTCGTGGGTCGAGCTCAAGATCGACAAGCGCTCGATGCTGACGTCGAAGGAGCGCGTCGAGGACGTGCGCGACATCATGTGGCAGCTCGAGAAGGAAGGCGAGATCGCAGTCCACCGGATCCGCGACGAGCACGAGCCGGTGATCGCCAAGACGCTCTACGGCTGGGACAAGAAGATCCCGACCAAGCGACTTTGGCACCACAAGTCCTGCGGGCAGTGCGGCAACATCCCCGGCTATCCGACGTCGCTGCTGTGGCTGATGAACCGGCTCGACATCGAGTACCTCGACGAGACCGACCAGACCTCCTGCACCGCCTGGAACTACCACGGCTCGGGCATCGGCAACCTCGAAAGCCTCGCCGCAGTGTTCCTGCGCAACTTCCACCAGGCCTACGTCGCGGCCAGGGCGGAAGGCCTGCCGGACGGCCACTACTACCCGCTGGTCCACTGTGGAACCTCGTTCGGCAACTACAAGGAAGTGCGCGGCTACCTGCTGCACTCGGCGACGCTGCGCGAGCGCGTGCGCAAGATCCTCGGCAAGCTCGGCCGGCTGGTCGACGGCAAGCTGCTGATTCCCGAGGAGGTCGTCCACTACTCCGAGTGGTTGCACGTGATGCGCGAGCGCATCGCTGCATTGCAGGAGATCGACTGCAGCAACATCCGCGCGACCATCCATCCGGCCTGCCACGTGTACAAGATGGTGCCGCAGGACGTGATCTACGACGACACGGTGATGGACGGCAACCGCGTCGCGGTGTCGACCGGGCTGATGCAGACGCTTGGCGCGCAGGTCATCGATTACTCGACGTGGTACGACTGCTGCGGCTTCGGCTTCCGCCACATCATCTCGGAGCGCGAGTTCACGCGCTCGTTCGCGATCGACCGCAAGATACGCGTCGCCATCGACGAGGCGAAATCCGACGTGATGATCGGCCACGACACCGGCTGCATCACGACGCTCGACAAGAACCAGTGGATCGGCAAGGCCGCGGGCAAGGCGGTCGACCTGCCGGTGCTGGCCGACTGCCAGTTCGCCGCGCTGGTCTGCGGCGCCCACCCGTACAAGATCGTCCAGTCGCACTGGCACGCGTCGTCGACCGAGACGCTGATGGAGAAGCTCGGCATCGACTGGCAGGCCAAGAAGGCCGAGTTCGTCTCGTATCTGGACGAGGTCAAGGCCGGCAAGCAGGAGAACCTGTACGACCCCCGGCGGATGATCACGTCGGGTCCCGGCTTCATTCCGATCGCGAGACTTCCGTGAGCAAGCCCATCCTCATCGTCGGCGGCGGCCCTTCGGGGCTCGCGGCGGCCACCGCGCTGTCCAGCGTCGGGCAGAAGGCGATCCTGGTGGAGAAGGAGCAGCGTCTCGGCGGCGCGCCGATCCTCTCGGGCTACGCCAAGCTCGTGCCCACCGGCGAGTGGGCGAAGGATGCGATCGGCGGCATGGTGAGCCGCGTCGAGACGGATGCGTCGATCCAGCGCTACGCCGGACGCACGGTGGCCGAGTTCACCGGGGAGCCAGGGGCGTTCCGCGCGAAGCTCTCCGACGGCACGACCCTCGACGTCGGGGCCGCGATCCTGTGCACCGGATTCACGCATTTCGACTCGGTCAACAAGCCCGAATGGGGCTTCGGCACCTACCCCGACGTCGTCACGACGACGCAGGTCGAGCAGATGATCTCGTCGGGCAAGGGCGTGCGGTGCCCGTCCGACGGGCGCAAGCCCGAGCGCGTCGCGATCCTGCTGTGCGTCGGCTCCCGCGACCGCCAGATAGGCCGCGAGTGGTGCTCCAAGATCTGCTGCACGGTGTCCTGCAACATCGCGATGGAGATCCGCGAGGAGCTGCCGGACTGCCACGTGTACATCTATTACATGGACATCCGGACCTTCGGGCTCTACGAGACCAATTACTACTGGAAGAGCCAGGAGGAATTCAAGGTCAAGTACATCAAGGCGCGGATCGCCGAGGTCACGTCGAACGGCCAGAAGCTGATCGTCAAGGGCGAGGACACGCTGGTCAAGCGCCCGATCACGATCCCCTTCGACATGGTCGTGCACGCGATCGGCATGGACCCGAACGTCGACAACCGAAGCCTCGCGTCGGTATTCGGCGTCGCGCTGCAGCCGCAGGGCTTCATCGGCAAGGCGAACGCCTACGCGACGTTCGGCGAGACCTCGCGGCCCGGCATTTTCGTCGCGGGCGCGGCGACCGGGCCCGAGACGATCGACGATTCGATCGCCCAGGGCAAGGCCGCGGCGATCGCGGCCTACGCGGTGGTCAACGGCGCAAGGGTCGCCGCCCGGGCGGCCTGACGCGCGGGGAAGGCGTCGGATGATGCGCAGCGCGAAAGCTCTCGCGGTCGCGGCGGCCCCGCGGCCGGTGCTCGACCTATCCGGGCCCAAGCTCAAGACCGCGCTGGAGTCGCTGGTCGTGCGCACCGAGGACTACGGCGGCGTCGAGCGCTACGTCGACGCAGTGAAGCTCAAATCGGCGCTGTTCGCGCAGGCACTCGGCGAGGGCCGCGCGCGCACTGTAGATCCGAAGACGCTGCGGCAGCTGCTGTCGCTGATCGCCACCGTGCGCCGGCGGGTCGGGCCCTATCTGGACGAGCGCGGATTCGGCGAGATCCGGTCGCGGCTGGGCGAGCTGCTCGACGCCGCGCGCGACACCTCGGCGGTCGACGACGCGATCGCGGCGTTCTGCGCTCACTTCCCCGACGACCGCGAGCACCGCTGGGTCCGTGATCTCGCGGCCGATGTGCTGCACAACGTCGATCCCGAGCGCCATCCGCTGATGTGCCGGTGGGTCTGGGACGAGCGCGCCAACACCGGCGTCCTGCGCGAGATCTGGCACGCCGACAACGTCGACCACATGGTGATCGATATTCCCGACCGGCACGAGACCTTCGTCGTGCTGCGCGAGGAACTTTCGCAGTATCTGACGACGAACGGCGTGTTCCGCGACGTCCTGCAGTACGTCGACCTGCTGACGGCCCAGGTGTATGCGGAGTACATCTCCGAGCAGGGCGGCAGCTACCTGCGGACGGACTTTGCGTCCCCCGAGGACCCGATGCAGCACACGCGGCGCATGCTCGGGCTCGACGTCGCGGTCGACGGCCGCAGCAAGCTGAAGGCGGTCGACGGCGAAGCGACGATCGCCGACCTGCCGCGTCTCACCAACTGACCAGGCGGTGCTTCGATGCCGATCCATGAAAAATCGCTGATCCGCCCCGAGAACATCAAGACGCAGGACAAGCTCGTCCTCGAGGGGATCGACGTCTCGGGACACTGGAGCACGTTCATCGAGACGCGCGTCGTCTCGGACTACAACGAGCGGCTGCAGGACGAGATCGCAGCACTGCCCGGCGGCGAGTACATCCATCGCTGCTGGCAGTGCGGCTCGTGCACCAACTCGTGCACGGTCAACGCGGTCAACCCCGACTTCAACCCGCGCTACTGGATCTACCTGATCCGCGTGGGCATGGAGTCCGAGCTGCTGCGCGACAAGGACATCATCTGGCAATGCGTGTCGTGCAACAAGTGCACGTATGCCTGCCCGCGCGACGTGTTCCCCGAGGGCGTGATGAAGGCAACGGCGCACTGGCTGGAGCTCAAGGGCCACACGCCGAAGTCGAGGTCGACGATGTTCGACGAGGAATTCTCCGAGCAGGTCATTGCGACCGGCAAGATCGAGGAAGGCCGCATCATCCGCGGTTTCTTCGCGAGGAGTGCGCAGCCGCTGCGCCAGGAGTGGCTGATCGAGATGGGCAAGCGGCTGGCGCGGAAGCTCCCGATCAAGCTGGGCATGCTGATGGGCATCGCCGCGCTGATCCGGCCGCGCACCCGCGGCTGGGGCAGGAGCCGCGACGCGATCGCGAGCTATGTCGGCGAGCAGGAGCAGCGGCAGCGCAAGGCGCTCAACCTTCCCGAACCAGGAGCGAAATGATGTCGGGTTCCGACGTGAAAGACGCGAAGGCCAGGTACCGGCGGGTCGCCTACTACCCCGGTTGCGCGCTCGAGGGCACGGGCCACGCCTACAACCGCTCGACCAAGGCGGTCGGCAAGGCGCTGGGGCTCAAGCTCGACGAGGTGCCGAACTGGAACTGCTGCGGGGCGATGGAAGTGAAGAACGTCGACCCCAAGATCCAGACGTACCTGTCGTCGCGTGTCCTGTCGATCGCCGCCAACGAGATGCATGCGTCGGTCGTGATGGCCCCCTGCAATGGCTGCTATCACAACCTGAAGAAGGCCGAATACGACCTCGCGAAGGACGAGTCGTCGCGCGAGGTCGTCGGCCGCATCTCGGAGAAGGCCGGCCACGCGACCTACCAGGCCGGGCAGGTCGAGACGATCCACGCGCTGGACTGGATCAAGCACGGCATCGGCGAAGGCGCCTTGCGCGAGCGCGTGTCGAACTCGCTGAAGGGGCTCAAGGTCGCGAACTACTACGGCTGCATGTACACGCGGCCGCGGCACATCTTCCCGGAGAAGGACAAGGGGCCGGGCACCGAGTCGACGTCGCAGCCGCATTTCATGGACGACCTGCTGGAAGCCGCAGGCGCCACCAACGTCGACTTCCCGCTGAAGACCGCCTGCTGCGGCGGCGCGCACACGCTGTCCGACAGCGACACCTCGACGAAACTCGTGCTGAACATCCTGCGCGCGGCCGAAGCCGCGGGCGCCGACGTCATCGCCACCGAATGCCCGACCTGTCACTCGGGACTCGAGATGCACCAGGTGCGCGCGGAGAAGGTTCTGGGCGAGAAGACAAGCGTCAAGATGCTCTATTTCACGCAGCTGCTCGGCATCGCCCTCGGGCTCTCGCCGCGCAATGTCGGCGTGCAGGAGAACGTCTCCGACGGCCTCGAGGCGCTGAAGGAAAAGGGGCTCGCATGAGCGCCGCGATCGACGCACGGATCGACGCGGCTGCGGCCCTGCCCGATGCACCGGCGGCAGCGCGGGCCCTGCTCGACTCCGCCGAGGATGTGCTGGCGCAATGGGTCGAGGCTCGCGGCGAAGTTCCCACCAGCGACTCGCGCGAGGGTTTCCGGCTGCTCGCCCTGCACCGGCAGGGCGCGCAGGACCTCCCGAGCTTCAACGCCTGTCGCGAGACCTGCCGCGAGGTCGCGTACCACTACAACCTGCTCAGCCTCGAGCCGGGGAACCCGGAGACGGCACAGCGCCAGCGCATGATGGCGATGCTCGTGCGGCATCTCGCCCTGTTCGTCGGGGGCAAGATGGAAGTCGAGGGACTGGGCGAGTTCTGTTGTGCGTCGCGGCCGCTGCGCCTAGAATCCTGACGAATTCCGCAATGAGATAGGAGCGCTCATGGCCACTGTGCGCGGCTGCAACATGCCCGACGACCTGCTGTACGACGTCGAGAACCACATCTGGTTCAGGGAAGAGGGCGACGGCAACGTGAAGCTTGGAATGACGACCGTTGCAACCGCGATGGCGGGTCAGCTCGTCGCCTTCACCCCCAAGAAGGTCGGGCGAGCGGTGCAGGCCGGCAAGTCCTGCGCGACGGTCGAGTCCGGCAAATGGGTCGGCCCCGCCAAGTCGGCCGCCGGCGGCGAGATCGTGGCGGTCAACGACGATGTCGTGAACAAGCCCTCGCTCGCCAACGAGGATCCGTACGGGACGGGTTGGCTGGTCATCATCAAGCCCGAGGATTGGGCCACGGTGAAAGCGACGCTGACGCCGGGCACGGCGGTCGCCGGGCCCTACGAGGCCAAGATGGCAGCCGATGGCTTTGCCGGATGTGCCTGCACGCCCTGAACGCCCACGCAATCGACGCTCGGCGATGACG
>DAHUXO010000176.1 GCA_027307095.1 Betaproteobacteria bacterium
GACGCCGGGGGCCGCGAGGTCTTCCGCATCGACGCCTATCTGCGTCCGTTCCACTTCTCCTCGTCATTCGCCTACGTCGCCGACCGCGGCTACGTCGCCGAGCCGTCGTTCCAGCGCTGGCTGCGCGCACGAGCCGACCGCCTGCGCGCGGAAGGCAAGACCGTCGACCTCTGGAATTGAGCCTGGGCGGGGGCGAACCAGGCGGCTTTGCCGCGTCGGGGTCCAATGCCATCCGCTCGCGCGCCTTTCGGCGGCGTCAAGCAGTCGGGGTTCGGACGCGAGGAGTGCCTGCAGGAACTGCTGCAGTTCACGCAGCTCGAGAACGTCCAACTGCGCCTGCGGCCCGGGACCCGCTGATCAGGCGCGGATGCGCATCGTGATCGCGTCCTCCTGCTCGAGCTCCTCGAGGCGGGTCTCGATGCGCTGCACCCGCTCGTCGAGTTCGGGCAGCAGCACGTCCTGCAGGGCGCGCGCGCGGCGCACCGAGCGCCGGTATTCGTAGGAAAGCCGCTCGAGGTTCCCGCTGGCCGCGGCGAGGCGCGCCGCCAACGCGACCAGCGCGCCGAACGCCCGCCGGCAGGCCTCGGCCTCGGGCGAGGGCTGCACCGACGGACGCGCCGCCTCCTGCGCCGGGTGCCACGTCACCTCCTGCAGGCGCACCCCCATGATCGAGCGCGTTTCGCGCGAAAGCGTCGCGGCACCCTGGTCCAGCGGTGGGTAGACCTGCAGGTCCTCTAGGCCGTGCCGGGCGACCGCCGCCTGCAGCGCCTTGGTCGCCTCCTGCTGGGCATCGATCAAGGCGCGGTCGATCTTCGCATAGCGCGCAAGCTCGCGCAGGATCTCGCCGCCGAGCAGCAGGCACTTCTCGTCGAGGAACACGTACCCCTCGTGCATCGCGCGCTGCTCGTCCTTCATCTCGAGCATGGCGGCACGGGTGACGCTCGCCTCGCTCATGGCAGCGCTCCTCGCCCATCGCGGATCGGGGCAGGCATCGCGGTCGCGAACATGCTCAACGCTTCGCGTCGGCGCGAACGGCGCCGCGGGGGGCGACATGCGCGGCGATCTGCGCATCCGACAGGCGCGTCAGCTCCGCCGCGGGCAGGCCGGCGAGCAGGCGCCAGCCGGCCTCCATGCTCTGCTCCAGCGTGCGGGCCTCGGGTTGGCTGACGAGGTCGTTCTCGAAGGCCGTGCCGAACGCCAGGTACTGGCGATCGGTGGCGGCGAGTCCTTCCTCGCCGACGACGCTTGCCAGCACGCGCGCCTGCACGGAGCGCGCGTAGGCCGCGTAGAGCTGGCTCGACAGCGCCGGATGATCGGCGTGCGTGTAACGCTCGCCGATGCCGTCCTTCATCAGGCGCGACAGCGACGGCAGCACGTCGATCGGCGGATAGACGGCGCGCCGGTCGAGATCGCGCGAAAGCACGATCTGGCCCTCGGTGATGTAGCCGGTCAGGTCCGGGATCGGATGGCCGATGTCGTCGGCGGGCATGGTCAGGATGGAGAGCTGCGTCAGCGTTCCCTTCACCCCGCGGATGCAGCCTGCGCGCTCGAACAGGCTGGCGAGGTCCGAATACATGTAGCCGGGAAAGCCCTTGCGGCTCGGGATCTCCCCCTTGGACGACGAGACCTCGCGCAGCGCCTCCGCGTAGTTGGTCATGTCGGTCAGGATCGCGAGCACGTGCTTGCCCTCGACGAACGCGAGGTACTCGGCGGCGGTCAGCGCGAAGCGCGGGGTCAGGAGCCGCTGCGTCGACGAATCGCTGGCGAGGTTCAGGAACAGCGCGGTGCGCTCCAGCGCACCGAACTGCTCGAGGCTCCGGCGGAAGAATTCGGCGCTGTCGTAAGGCACGCCGATGCCGGCGAACACGATCGCGAAATCGCCCCCCGTCGCCGACTCGTGGCGCAGTCGTGCATGGGTCGCGATCTCGACGGCGAGGCGGTCGTGCGGCAACCCGCCGCCGGAGAATATGGGCAGCTTCTGGCCACGCACCAGGCTGTTCATCAGGTCCAGCGCGGTGACGCCGGTCTCGATGAAGTCGCGCGGCGCTGCCCGCTGGACGGGATTGATCGGCAGACCCTCGATGCGCTGCGTCTGCCGCGCCGCGACGGGCGGGCCGCCGTCGATGACCCGCCCGACGCCGTTGAATACGCGGCCGAGGATCGACGGTGCGAGTCCGAAGGTCAGCGGTTCACCGAAGAAGCGCACGACGGTGTCGGACAGCGCCAGGCCCGACGTCGACTCGAGCACCTCGATCGTCATGAACGATTCGTCGATCGCCGCGATGCGCCCCAGCCGCGTACGGCCGTCGCCGCCGACGACCTGCACGGCATCGTTCAGGCCGACATCGAGGGTCCGTCGCAGGAACAGCAACGGGCCCTCGATGCGGGTGGCGGCGCCCTCAGCGGTGAGTCGCATCGCCTGCCCCGTGGCTGCGCATGAGTTCCGCGAAATCGCGATCGAGATTCGCTTCCAGCGCCGCGAACCGCGCGAGCTCGGCGTCGGGGATGTCCTCGCCCATCCGCTGCAGCGGGCGCAGCGACGGCAGCTCACCCAGCCGGTCGGGATGCACGCCGGCGGCGACCGCAGCCTCCGCCAGGTCGACGAACCTGCCGACCAGCCGCATCATCAGCGCCTGGCGGCGGGGGCTGCAGACACGATCGACCGGCGAGAACGCCGACTGCCGGAGGAACGCGTCGTTGACGAGGTCGGCGCAAAGCAGCGTCAGCTGCTGGCGCAGCGGCAGCGCATCCTTGCCGATGATCCGCGCCATCCGCTCGAGGTGCGCCTGGTCGTCGAGCAGCGTGAGGAAGCGGCGGCGCAGCTTCAGCCAGTCGCCGTTGCCATTGGCCGCCCACCAGGGGGCGAGATCGCGCGCGTCCTCGGAATACGACTGCAGCGGATGCACGGCCGGGTAGAATCGCGCCTGCGCGCGCTTGGCGTCGAGCGTCCAGAACGCCTTGACGTAGCGCTTGGTGTGGCTGGTCACGGGCTCGGACAGGTCGCCGGACGGCGGGCTGATCGCACCGATCACGGTTACCGAGCCGTGATCGCCCCCCAGCGTCTCCACGATGGCGGCGCGCTCGTAAAAGTCGGCAAGGCGCGACGAAAGGTACGCCGGATAGCCGCCCTCGCCGGGGAGCTCGCCGAAGCGGCCCGACACCTCGCGCAGCGCTTCCGCCCAGCGGCTGGTCGAGTCGGCCATCAGCGCGACATCCTGGCCCTGGTCGCGGAAATATTCGGCGACGGTGATCGCGCAGTAGATCGACGCCTCGCGCGCCGCCACCGGCATGTTCGACGTGTTGGCGACGATCACCGTGCGCTCCATCAGCGGCCGCCCGGTCTTCGGATCGGTGAGCTGCGGGAACTCCTCGAGCACGCCGGCCATCTCGTTGCCGCGCTCGCCGCAGCCGAGGTAGACGATGACGTCGGCGTTGCAGCCCTTGGCCAGCGCTTCGAGCAATACCGTCTTGCCGGTGCCGAAGCCGCCCGGGACGGCGGCGCGCCCGCCCTGCGCGACCGGAAACAGGCAATCGATGATCCGCTGGCCGGTGACCAGCGGAACGATGGAAGGCAATCGCCGTCGCACCGGCCGTGGCGTGCGCACCGGCCAGTGGTGACCCATCGCCAGCTCGTGCGTGCGGCCGTCGGGAAGGCGCAGCGTGCATATCGTCGCGTCCTCGCGGTAGTCGCCCGCCAATGCGACCGCCACCACTTCGCCGCCGACATCCGGCGGACAAATGCAGCGTTGCGCGCGCCCGGACGCTGCGGTCACGATGCCATAGACCGCACCGGGAGCCAACGTGTCCCGCGCCGCGACGCGGGGCTCGAATGCGAAAGTCGAAGGCGCCGCGCGATGCATGCCCGGCGCGACGAAAGCCGAGTCCGCGCCCGACAGCGGACGCAGCAAACCGTCGAAGATGTTGCCCAGCAGACCAGGGCCGAGGCGGATTGCGAGCGGGAGCCCGTGGCCGACCACCTCGGCCCCCGGGCGCAATCCCGTCGTGTCCTCGTAGACCTGGACGACGATCTCGTCGTCGTGCAGGCGCACGACCTCGCCCAGCAGCGCCTGCGGACCGACCTCGACTGCCTCGCGCAACCTGAACGGGCCGCTGACGGTCGCGTGCAGCACCGGACCGCTGATCGAGCGGATCGACGCGCGACTCACGGGAGCTGCTCCAGCTGGCGCAGCAGCTTTGCGGCGATCTCGTCACGGTCCACGACGAGGCCCGCAAGCGTTGCGTCGACGACATTCCCGCCGGCGACGATGCGCAGCCCGGCATCGATGCCGGAATCGGCGACCAGTTCCGGCGACACGCCGGGATCCCTCGCGAGCCGCGCGACGAACGCCTGCTGCTCGCAGGCGGGCCAATCGGTTGCATGGACGACACGCCATGGGCCGGGCGGCAGCAACCGCCGGGCCTCGGCCACGGCCGCATCGACCCAGAGCTGGCGCAGTCCGGCGTCTCGCCAGCGGCTGCGCAATGCCTCCGGCAATCGCTGCCACGCGAGCGCCAGCAGGGCCGCGCTGCGCTGCTGCTCGTGCAGGCGACGCCGGGTCTGCAGGTTGGCGAGCGCCGCTGCAACTCGCGCCTGCGCACGCTGGCGCTCCTCGGCATAGGCCTCCCGCATCCGCGCTCGCGCGCCGGCGTGGGCCTGCGCGACCAGCGCGAAGGCACGGCTGCGCGCTTCGCCGACGATCGCGTCGCTGCGGGCCCGGCGCTCGCTCTCGACCAGGTCGAGCAGCCCCTGCGTGCGTTGCTCGAGCGTCATCCCGGAAAGCCCAGCTGCCCGCGCAGGCGCGCGACCAGGTCGGGACGCGCGACCTCGGCCTGCGTGTCGGGAACGATCACGACCAGCGGCGTCAGCGCCGCAAGCGCCTCGCGCAGCGCGCGCGCATCGATGTGCGCTGCGACCGCCGCCGATACCAGCACCAGCGGCGCCCGCGCACGCGCCTCCTGCAGCGCCGCGCCTTCTTCGCCCGGCGCGGGAATGCCGGTCTCCACGCCGGCCAGCCGGTATCCGGCCGCGCCCGCCTCGTCACCCAGGTAGATCGGGACCGGCATCAGGCGAGCCGGTTGAGGATCAGGATGGACACGATGAGCCCGTAGATCGCGATGCCCTCCGCGAGGCCCACGAAGATCAGCAGCCGCCCGAACAGCTCGGGCTTTTCCGCCAGCGCACCGACCGCAGCCGTTCCGACGCGGGCGACCGCGAAACCGGCTCCCAGCGCGGCCAGCGCCGTCGACACCGCAGCCGCCATCAGGCCAAAGCTCGACGCGTCGCCTCCGCCGCCCGCAGCCGCGCCTGACGGCGCCGCAGCGAGCGCCGGTACCATCGTGACGAGGAGCGCGGTTGCGCCGATGCCCAGGACCAGCGCGAGTGCGACCAGCGCCGTGGTGAACTTGTACGTCGTTTTCATTCCTCTCTCCTGCAGGGTCGACGGTGGAACGGGCAGCGGACGGAACACCCGGCCGTCCGCCGCGAGAAACCGCGTGAAGAACTCGAACAGCACGAGCCTTGTCGTCTGAATCGAGACGACGAGGCCCTCGAGGACGACGACGATCGCATTGCCGGCGACCAGCACCAGGACCTGCACCGGCGCATTGCCGCTCGCGTGCATCAGCGTGACGATGGCCGACGACAGCCCTGCGTGGGCGAGTGCGAATGCACCCACGCGCGCGAAGGACAGCGTGTTGATCATGATCTGCAGCGTGCGCTCGACCAGCTCGGCCAGCGCGCCCGGAATCGCGACGAGTCGGCGCTCGCTCCAGCCATGGCCCAGACAGAACGCCGCGGCGCCCAGTGCTGCGACCGCGAAGCCCGCGGTCCATGCGAAACCGCCGAGCAGCCCGAGGTAGACCGCGATGAATCCCGCGTCGGTGGCGAGCCAGTGCGCGAGCTCGCCGCGCCAATGCGCCTCGACCCCCGAGAGCAGCAGACCGAGCGCCAGCAACGCGGCGCCGCCGACGAGCGGAAGCAGCAGGATCGTCAGCGGATCGTCGAGCGCTGCGAACCACAGTGCGTGGAATCCGTGCAGGCTGAACACGCTGCCGAACACCGCACCGAACGCCGCCGCGGCGAGCCCGCCGGCAACGAACAGCCGCGCGAGCGGAATGCGCTTGCGCAGGAACCACGCGGCAAGCGCGATCAGCAGCCCCTGCCCGACGTCGGCGAACATGTACCCGAACATCAGCGGCACGACGAACGCGAGCAGCGCACTGGGGTCGGCCTCGTTGCGCGAAGGCATGCCGAGCGCGCGGCTGAAGATCTCGAAAGGCCGCGCCCACCACGGGTTCGCAAGCAGCAGCGGCGCTGTCGCCGCGGCGGGCGGCGGTGGACGGTGGAGGATCGAGCGCGCCGGGGAACGATCGACGGCGCTCGCGAGGCGCTGCCCCGCGACATCGCTGGTCCAGCCGGTGATCCAGCAGAAGAGCTCGCCCGCCTCCAGCGCACGCACGTTGGTCAGCACCCATTGCAGGCGCGCGGCGTCGCCCAGCGCGCGGCGCAGACCGTGGCGATCGGCGAGTGCCGCCAGCTGCTCGGCCATTGCGGCGGCCTCGTGCTCGAGTTCGGCGAGGCGGGTTGCGATGTGCACATCATTTGCGCGCCAGTCCCGCTGCAGCCAGGGCGGGAGGCCCCGGACGCGCGCCTTGAGCGCATTCGCCTGCTGCACGAGTCGCTGCATGTCGTCCGCGGTTCCCAGCGCCAGCGCATGCAAACGCTCGCCGGCCTCGAACTGGCGGACCAGCGGGCCCGACGGATACGCCACTGCGCTGCCGGGCGCGAAGACGAACAGCCGCGCCTGCAGGACAGGGCCCGCGCCCGCCATCTGCGCGAGATCGAGGCGGCTTCCCGCCAGGGCTTCGAGCGCGTGTTTCCAGCACACAAGCTCGTCGCGCTCCACGTCACCGCGTTGCAGCTTGCCGATCACGGGCTCCGCGTCCTGCGCCCAGCCCCGGATCTGCGACAGGCAACGCTCGAGCGTCGCCGCCGGAGGCTCGGGAAACGCCGAAGCCTGCAGGCGATCGCCTGGCCAGTAGTCGTGGTAACGCAGCGCGAGCTCCGAGAATTGCTGCATCGGCAGGCGCAGGTCGGCAAGCGCCGCGGGCAATGCTGCCGTCGGCCGCGCTTCGAGTTCGATCGCGCCGGTTCCCGCAAGCGCTTCGAGCGCAAGGGTCGCGTCGTCGCGCGCGACCAGCAACTCGAACCAGCGCGCGGGCCGCGGGCGAATCACGCGACGAGTGGAAGGCGCGGAAAGACGACGCGGCGCAGGATCTCGCCGCGCAGGCGCTCGAAATCGAGCGCCGACAGAGCCAGGAAGATGAACGCCGCCGCGGGGTCGAGCGCGGCGCGTCGGAACATTCGGGTTAGGCGGGCCTGCAAGCTTCGCCGCTCGGCCCAGCCGTCGATGAGTTGCGGGTCGGCAAACGCCGCCATGTGCAGCGCGACCAGGCGCACGAATTCGCCCAGCAGCGTGAAGCCGTCATGGCCGGCAGGCAGGCGTCGCTCCCACTCCTCGCGCCAGGTCGAACCGAGGCGATCGGGATCGGCGTCGCGCGCGGCGGGGAACGCGGCGAGTGCCCGCTGGCGCTCGGGGTCCCCGTCGTCGAGCCAGCGCGGCGGCGTGCCGCCGCGTGCAAGG
>DAHUXO010000001.1 GCA_027307095.1 Betaproteobacteria bacterium
CATCGCCAGCCACCATGCCTTGCCGGTGGTGTCGTAGGTGAACCAGGTGGCGAAGATGATGTCGCCCTGGTGCGCGAAGTTGATCCCCCACCCCGATTCGCTCCCCGCCGGCGACGCCCACCACAGACCCTGGTAGTCGGGTGCTGCGGCGCCGGTCGCAGCGGCCGCGCGCACCGCGGCGCCCGCATCGACGATGCCTGCGCCGCAAGTCCCCGTCGTGCAACTGGACGTTGCCGCGAACGGCGATGCCGTCGCCGTCAGAATCGACACGATCTGCGCCGGCGACAGGTCGGGCGCGACCGCGAGCATCAGCGAAACGGTCCCCGACACCATCGGCGCCGCCAGGCTCGTTCCACCGGCGAAATCGTAGGAATCACGGAGCGGCGTCGTCAGCCCGCTGTTCGAGAGCACGAGGATCCCGGGGTGCATGATCCAGGCGTAGCTGCCGCCTGGCGCTGACAGCGTGATCTCCGCGCCGAAGTTGCTGTAGGTCGCGAGATCGCCCTGTACCGTCGTCGAGGCGACCGCGATGACCCCAGCACAGTTCGCGGGTGCGGACGTGGACACGTCGGCCGACTCGTTGCCCGCCGCTGCAACGATCGCCTTCGTGACGCCGTTCGCATAGGCCGCGGCGATCGCGAGTTGATATGCCGCATCACAGGCAAACGTACCTCCGAGGCTCAGGTTGATGATCTGCGCCGGCGTCGGATCGGGCGGGACCCCCGGCACCGGCAGCCCGGCCGCCCACGCGATTCCGTCGACGACATCCGACTCGTGGCCGCCGCAGCGGCCGAGAACCCGCACCGGAAGGATCTTGGCGTTCCAGTCGATCCCCGCCGTCCAGATCAAATCGTTGGTGTTGGCGGCGATCACGCTAGCAACCTTGGTCCCGTGCCAGCTGCTGTTCGCGACCTGGCAGTCCGCGAACTGCCCCTCGGCGCTCGACAGCCAGTCTCCCGGATCGGTCGCGTCAGGATCGCGTCCGTCGCCGTCGTTGGCGACGGCCGGGTCGGAGATCATGTCGTAGCCGGCGAGGAAGCGACCGGCCATTCCCGCATGCGGCAGATAGCCGGTGTCGACCACGGCCACCCTCACCGCAGGTGAGCCGTGCGTCACTGTCCACGCGTCGAATGCGTTGATCGCGGTCGGCGCATCGAACAGATAGCTCTGCCCCGCGATGAACTCGTCGTTGACGGGGTAGGCCGTGGTCGCGTGCACCCAATGGTCGACCTGCGCGAATTCGACGTCGGGATTCCCGGCGACCTGCGCGGCGATGCGCTCGGCCTCGGCATCGCCGTGCACGCCGTCGATGGTCACCACCTGCGCACCCAGCGCCATCCCGCGCAATTCGCGCAAGGGCAACCCCGTCGCCCCACCGAGCTTTTCGATTCGAGCGGCGGCGGTCAGCGCCGATTTCGCGCCGTCCGCCTTGAACTTCACGATCAGGCGCGCCTGCTGCGCATCCGCGGACGCAGCCGCCCCGAACATCGCGGCCAGCGCGAGCAACCCGATCACGACCCGCCGAAAATCAGGCGGCGCCCACTTGGCTGTCCGCATTGTCCGGATCCTCGGTCTTGCCGTCGGCGCGATTCGCGAAGCGCCCCCGTTCCCGCGCATGCACGGGACCGTCGTCCGGCCACGGCCAGCCGCCGAATTGCGTGTGCCGATAGTCTTGCATCGCCTGCTCGATCTCGGCCCGGGTGTTCATCACGAACGGGCCGTACCGGACGACGGGTTCGGCAATGGACCTGCCCTGCAACAGCAGCAACTCCGCGCCATCGGGCCCCGCCTCGAGCTCCACGTCCGCTGCTGTGTTCAGGATCGCGCGGGCGGGCGCGTCCAGCCTGCGCTGCGCAACCCGGACTTCGGTCCCCCGGAAGAAATACACGGACCGGTTCGCCCGCGCATCTGCGCGCGGCAACACAAAGCGCGCCTGCGGCGCCATCCGGATGGTCCATATCGCGACGTCGCTGTCGCGTCGCGATGCCCACGAACCGGGCGGGGGGGCCGGTGCCCGCGCGCCGGCGAGCGCGCCCGCAACGACCGTGATATCGGTCGACCGGCCCGCTGCGTCGCGCGAAGTGATGCTGGGTACGAGTTCACGCCACAACATCTTGAAATGCGGCGCGGCGAACTTGTCGGCAGCCGGCAGGTTGAGCCAGATCTGGAACAGTTCGAGCGTGTTCGGGCGGGCGCGTTCGCGCAACGGAAACATTTCCGAATGAACGACGCCGCGGCCGGCGGTGAGCCACTGCACGTCCCCGCTGCCGAAACGCGCGGTCGCACCCAGCGAGTCGGCGTGATCGATGAAGCCCTGGCGCACGATCGTCACGGTCTCGAAGCCCCGATGCGGATGCCTCGGAAACCCGGGCACGACATCGCCGTGGTACATCCGCCATCCGTCTCGTCCCTCGAAGTCCTGGCCGATGCTGCGGCCCGCGAGCGGCGCATCGGGCCCCATCCGCTCGTTTCCCCGCGGATACGCATCGTCGTGATGCACGCAGAACAGGAAGGGATCTGCCGTCTCCCACGGGAAGCCCAGGGGAGTGACGGCAAGGACGGCGGCTTCGTCAGGAAGCATCGCTGTGCCAGCGCTCATGGCGGGCAAGCTTAGCACCGGAGCGGCGACGAGGCGCATGCCGGACACCCGCGCCCCGGACCCCTCCGGTCGATGGCCTTCGGTCACGCCTCGACCGCCCCCCTTGAAAACGTCGGACCGGCCCCAAATTCGCGTAACCGAGGCGCCGCGGCGCGGGCCGCGGCGCCTCGAGCAACCCGACGAGAGGAGGAATGCAGCATGTACCAATCCCTGTTTCCTCGCGACGCGTTCGCCGAGCTGGATCGCCTGCAACGCGAGATGCGCGAGGCATTCGACCTGTCCCCCAACATCCGCGGCCTGGGCCGCGGCGGCTTCCCTGCGCTGAATGTCGGCGGCACGCCGCAATCCGTGGAGATCTTCGCCTTCGCGCCGGGACTCGATCCGGCAACCGTGGAAATCGAACTGGACCGGGGCGTACTGAGCATCGCCGGCGAGCGGCCGTCGGGCCTGCCCGCCGCGGACGACGGCAAGGCTGCCGTGCACATCAACGAGCGCTTCGCCGGCCGCTTCCGGCGCGTGCTGAGCCTGCCCGACGACATCGACCCTGACGGCGTGACTGCCGACTACCGCGACGGCATTCTGCACATCAGCGCCAGGCGCCGCGAGTCGGCGCTGCCGCGCCGCATCACCGTCCAATGATCCGGGAGAAACGAAGATGAGCCAGACGAACGACGTCACCAGGAACGAGTCGGCCACGCGCGCCGGCGCGGCGACCCGCAACGACCCGGCAGGACGCAGCGATGCGGCGCTGATCCCTCCAGTCGATGTGATCGAGGACAGCGCAGGGATCACGCTGCGTGCCGACCTGCCCGGCGTTCCCAAGGACAAGCTCAGCCTGCAGGTGGAGGCCGACACGCTGACCATCGAGGGCCAGGTCAGCATGCCGACGCCGCAGAGCATGGAGGCGAGCTACGTCGAGGTCAGCATGCCCCGGTTCCGGCGCGTGTTCACGCTCTCGAAGGAACTCGATGCGGGCAAGGTGTCTGCCGACCTCAAGAACGGCGTGCTGAGCCTGCGCATCCCCAAGGCCGAGCACGCGCAGCCGCGCCGAATCGACATCAAGGTAGGCTGAGCCGCGGCGGCGGCGCCCCCGCCGCCGCGACGGCACCGTCCACGCGGCGCGCTTCGAGCGGCGCAGGGGCGCCGCCCCGAGAGCCCTCGGCGATCGCGCCGGCTGCGGTCCTACACGTCGAGGTTGCGCACGCCGAGCGCGTTCGACTCGATGAAGTCGCGGCGCGGCTCGACCTGCTCGCCCATCAGCGTGGCGAAGATGTCGTCGGACGTGATGGCGTCCTCGATCTGGACCTTGAGCAGCCGGCGCACCGCGGGGTCCATCGTCGTTTCCCAGAGTTGCTCGGGATTCATCTCGCCCAGCCCCTTGTAGCGCTGGATCGCGACGCTTCCCCGTGCTTCGGCGAGGAGCCAGTCGAGCGCTTCCTTGAAGGACTTGATCGCCTGTTGCTTCTCGCCGCGCTTCACGACCGCACCGGGGTGGATGAGGCCCTGCAGCACGTCGGCCGCGGTGCGGATTTGCGCAGCGTCGCCGCTTGCCAGGAAATCGGCGTCGAGCAGCGTCGCGTGCGGCGTCCCGTGGTGCGTACGGACGATGATGATCCGATGCATCTCGGTCGCGGCATCGTAACGCGCCTGCACCGTCACTTCAGGATCGTCGATCGACGCCTGCAACGCCGCAGCGCTCGACGCCGCCGCTGCTTCCGTCGCGAGATCGACGCGCGTACCGTTCAGCATGGCGCGCAGCGCGACCGGCTCGATGGCGCGCGCGAGGCGCTCGATGACGGCTTCCGCAAGCAGATACTCGCGCGCGACGTTGCCGAACGATTCCGCGGCGAGCGCCGGACGGCCGGTGCCCGGAGTCAGCTCGGCGCCCTTGAGGGCGACGCGCAGCAGGTGTTGCTTCAGCTCGTGCTCGTCCTTGAGGTAGACCTCTTCCTTGCCCTGCTTCGCCTTGTACAGCGGCGGCTGCGCGATGTAGATGTGTCCGCGCTCGACCAGGTCGCGCATCTGGCGATAGAAGAACGTCAGCAACAGCGTGCGAATGTGCGAGCCGTCGACGTCCGCGTCGGTCATGATGATGATGCGATGGTAGCGGAGCTTGTCGGCGTTGTAGTCGTCCTTGCCGAAACCGGTGCCCAGCGCAGTGATCAGCGTGACGATCTCCTGCGACGAGATAACCTTCTCGTCGCGCGCGCGCTCGACGTTGAGGATCTTGCCGCGCAGCGGAAGGATCGCCTGGAACTTGCGGTCGCGTCCCTGTTTCGCCGACCCGCCTGCCGAATCGCCTTCGACCAGGTAGATCTCGCACAGCGCAGGATCGCGCTCCTGGCAGTCGGCGAGCTTGCCGGGCAGGCCCATGCCGTCGAGCACGCCTTTGCGGCGCGTCAGCTCGCGTGCCTTGCGCGCAGCTTCACGCGCGCGCGCGGCATCGACGATCTTGCCGCAGATGATCTTCGCGTCAGCAGGGTGTTCGAGCAGGAACTCGGCGAGCTTCGCGCTGACCACTTCCTGCACGATCGGCTGCACCTCGGAGCTCACCAGCTTGTCCTTGGTCTGCGACGAGAACTTGGGCTCGGGCACCTTGACCGACAGCACACAGGTCAGGCCTTCACGCATGTCGTCGCCGGTCGTCTCGACCTTCGCTTTCTTGGCGACTTCTTCCTTCTCGATGTAGTTGTTCAGCGTCCGCGTCATCGCCTGCCGCAGGCCGGTTAGGAGGGTGCCGCCGTCGCGTTGGGGAATGTTGTTGGTGAAGCACTGCACCGACTCGGCATACGAATCGTTCCACTGCATCGCGACTTCGACGGTGACGCCGTCCTTCTCGCCGATGGCATTGAAGATCTTCGGATGCAGCACGGTCTTGCTGCGGCTCATGTACTCGACGAAGCCGAGGATGCCGCCCGAGTACGCGAAGTTCTCGGTCTTGCCGTCGCGCTGGTCGACGAGCTCGATCTTGACGCCGTTGTTCAGGAACGAGAGCTCTCGGATGCGCTTGGCGAGGATCTCGTAGTGGAACTCGATGCGCGAGAAGGTCTCGGTCGCCGCCATGAAATGGACTTCGGTCCCGCGCCGGTCGGTCGCGCCAACGCTCGCGAGCGGCGCGACGGGCACGCCGTGCCTGAATTCCATCTGGTAGACCTTGCCGTTGCGCCAGATACGGAGCTTCAGCCACTCGGACAGCGCGTTGACCACCGACACGCCCACGCCGTGGAGGCCGCCCGACACCTTGTAGCTGTTCTGGTCGAACTTGCCGCCGGCGTGCAGCTCGGTCATGACGATCTCGGCGGCGGATCGGCGTTCGTCGTCGTCTTCCTTGATGTCGGTCGGGATGCCTCGGCCGTTGTCGACCACCGACACGGAGTTGTCGGCATGGATGACGACCTTGATGTCGTCGCAGTAACCGGCCAGCGCTTCGTCGATGGCGTTGTCGAGGACCTCGAACACCATGTGGTGCAGCCCTGTCCCGTCGGACGTGTCGCCGATGTACATGCCGGGCCGCTTGCGCACGGCATCGAGTCCCTTCAGGACCTTGATGCTGGAAGAATCGTAGTCGTCGCCGTGTTGCTTGGGTTTCGGTTGTGCTGGGGTCATCACGTCTTTCGAAGGGACTGCCTTGGCGATCAGATTCGCATCGGCATGACGACGTACTTGTAATCGTCGCGACCGGGCATCGTGATCAGGGCGCTGGAATTGGCGTCACCCAGCGCCACGCGCACGCTATCGCTCGAGATGTTCGACAGCACGTCGAGCAGGTAGGTGATGTTGAAACCGATGTCGAGACCTTCGCCCTTGTACGCCACCGGCAGCTCTTCCTCGGCTTCCTCCTGCTCGCTGTTCGCGCAGATGATGCGCAGCTGGTCCTCGCCGAGCACCAGCCGGACCCCGCGGAACTTCTCGTTCGACAGGATCGCCGCCCGCTGCAGCGCCGAGAGAAAGACGGCGCGCTCGAGCTCGATCATCTTCGAGTGTCCGACGGGAATCACGCGGTTGTAGTCGGGAAATTTTCCGTCGACGACCTTCGACACGAGCTCGATGCTGCCGAACCGGAACCGCACCTGGTTCGAGAGAATGTCGATCGTGAGCGGATCCTCAACATCCTCGAGAAGCTTCGAGAGCTCGAGCACGGTCTTGCGCGGCAGGATCACCTCCTGGCGCGAATACTGGCCGGGCACCGACAGGCTCGCCCACGAGAGCCGATGTCCATCGGTCGCGACGGCCTGCAGCGATCCCTGGTCGATCACCAGCAGCATGCCGTTCAGGTAATACCGGATGTCCTGCTGCGCCATCGCGAATTCGGCGAGCTTCAGCAGCGAACGGAAATCGCGCTGGGGCAGCGACAGCGACTGCAGCTGCTCGGTGCCGAGGCTGATCCGCGGGTAGTCGGCGGCTGCGAGCGTCTGCAGGTTGAAGCGCGAATGTCCCGCGCGAACCGTCATCCGGCTGCCGGTCGCATCGACCGAGAGCTGCGCGCTTTCGGGCAGGGCACGCAACAGATCGTGCAGCTTGCGCGCACCCACCGTCGTTGCCTGCCCGTCCTTGCCGGCGAGATCGCTGACCGCGGTGATCTGCATTTCGAGGTCGGTTGCGGTCACGTGCAGCTTGCCGTCCTTCTGCTCGAGCAGCACGTTGGCCAGGATCGGCAGCGTCTGCCGTCGTTCGACAATTCCCGACACGGCCTGCAGGGGTTTCAGCAGCGCATCACGGGCTATTTGTTTTAGCTGCATTGTCGAAGACTAAGAATAGTAATAGGAGAACGCGAAAATCGCGGACAGCGGCTGTTTTCGCAACGTTGCCAGGGACTTGGCATTGCCGAAATTTGCGTATAACTACGGTGCCGGCTGTGGATCGTTTGGGGGCATTTTCGCCGTTTTGGCCCAGCGCCGATCAACCCTCCAATTATACCCGTCTCCGACCCCGGTTATCCAGCCGATCGGTGCCTTTCGTTACAGGGCTTTGGTGCGTCTTCGCAGGTCTCAACTGCGCAGCACCTGCAGCAGGAAATTGACGTCGTGGTTGAGCTCCGGCATCGAATC
>DAHUXO010000005.1 GCA_027307095.1 Betaproteobacteria bacterium
CTCGACGTTGCCGAACGCGGTCAGCACCGGCATCAGGTTGTAGAACTGGAAGATGAATCCGACGTGCATCGAGCGCCACAGCGCGAGATCGGAGTCCGAGAGACTCGCGATGTCGACGCCGCCGACGCGGATCTCGCCGGCCGACGGCTTGTCGATGCCGGCGATGAGATTCAGCAGCGTCGACTTGCCCGATCCCGACGGCCCCATCAGCGCGACATACTCGCCCTCGAAGACGTCGAGATCGAGGTCGACCAGGACCGGGATCACCTGACCGCCGCGGACGTAGTACTTCGACAGGCCGTGGATCGCGACCAGCGGCTGCCGCGCCTCCGCGTCGGGTGCGGGCTGCGCGGCGGTGCCTGCCTGGGCACTCACCTGGCGCTCCTCATCTGCCACTCATTCGCCGCGTCTCGTTTTCCACTCGCTTGCCACGCACTTCGCTGTCATTTCGCCGCTCATTTGGCTATCGGTGCGACCCGCGATCCGCTCTGCAATGCCGCATCCGGCTTCAGCACGACCTTGTCGCCGGACTTCACGCCCCCGGCGATCGCCGTGAGGTCGCCGATCTTCGCTCCGGGAGTGACGGGCACCGCGACCGCGCGCCCTTCGCGCAGCGCGAACACGACGTTGGCGCCGTTGCGCTGGGTGATCGCATCGGGATTGACGGCGAGCAGCGGTTTTTCCTGTTCCGGTGTCACGTCCTGCGACAGGAAGCTCACCTTGGCGCTCATCTCGGGCAGGATGCGCGGATCGATCGTGTCGAATTTGACCTTGGTCGTCACCGTCGCCTTGGCGCGATCGACGGTGGGAACGATGCGGTTGATCCTGCCACGAAAACGCGCATCGGGCAGCGCATCGAGCAGGATCTCGGCGCGCTGGCCGACGCTGACCTTCCCGAGGCTCGACTCGGAGACATCGGCCTCGACCTCGAGCGTCGACATGTCGGCGATGGTCACGACGGCACCCTTGGAATCGGTGGCGCTGGAAAACGGGGTCAACAGGTCGCCGACGTTGGCGCTCTTGGACAGGATGACGCCGTCGAAGGGCGCCCGGATCCTCGTGTAGTCGATCGCCAGCTCGGCGTTGCGCGCATTGGCCAGCGCGGCATCGAGATTGGCTTTCGCGCTCCCCAGCGCCGCCTGCGCGCGATCGGAGCGGGCTTTCGCCGTGTCCAGCGCCGACTGCGAGATGAAGCCTTTCGCGACCAGCTCCTCGTTGCGTTTCAGCTCGACCTGCGCATTCTGCCGCTCGACATCGCTCAGCGCGACGTTGGCGCGCGCGGCGCCCGCGTTCGCCTCGGCACTCTGCGCCTGGGCGACGACGTCGCGGTCGTCGATGCGCGCGATCAAGTCGCCCTCCTTGACCCGCGACCCCTCGGCGACCCCCAGCCATTCGAGCGTGCCCGTCGCCTTCGACGAGATCGCCGCCTTGCGCTGGGCGACGACATAACCCGTCGCGTTCAGCACGACGAACTGCTGCGACGGATACGCGGTCACCACCGGCGTCGTCTGCACGTCGAGGACGCGCGGCTTCAGCACATACCACGCGGCCGCGCCGGCGATCAGTACGGCGAGCACGCCGAGCCAGACCCATTTGCGGCGCCGTTTGCGCCGGATCGGCGCGAGGCTGCGATCGATCCTGAGCTTGGACAGGTCGGGCGGCGAGGCGGGGGTCATGGAAATCCCGAGGGAGCGCGACCGGTCGAGCGTGACCGGTCCGCAGCGGATTTTACCGCGTCGATGCGGCGACGCCGCCGATGACCCCGGCGGCGTCGCGCTATGGTGGAGGGCGGCGAATCAGCTGCGCTCGGCGTGCCGCGCCACCGGCCGCGGCGCAGTGGCGGCGGGAGAGGTCTGCGCCTTTCCGGGCGCCCGCAGGAACGTCACCATCAGCGTCCAGTAGATCGCCAGCGCAGCCAGCGGCAACAGCGCCGGACGCGATCGATATCCGGTGAACGAGGCGATCAGTCCGCCGAAGCGTCCGGAATCGTCGAGCAGCCGCGTCGTGTTCCACACCGGGTCGACGATGTCGGGCAGCACGTCGAGGGCGATGAGCTTCTCGACCCCGGAGACGATCAGCGCGCCGGCAAGCAGCAGCAGCAGGGTTTCGCTGACGCGGAAGAACACGCGCCAGGACAGCCAGCGCGTGCCCTGCTGCAGCAGCCAGAACGTCGCGAACGCCGCGCCGATGCCCAGCACCAGCACGATCGGCAGGTTGGCGATGCCGTTCTTCTCCGCACCCAGTCCGTAGAGGAACACCACCGCTTCGGCGCTTTCGCGGCCGACGGCCAGCGCGACGACGATCAGCAGGCCCCACCAGTTGGCCTTGCGCACGTTGTCCGCCATGTCGGCTTCGAGGTCCTTCTTGAACGTCCGCCCGTGCCGGCGCATCCAGAACACCATCTGCACGATCAGCGCCGCGGCGATCAGCATGATCGCGAGCTGGAAATAGTCGAGGGCATTGCCCGACAGCGACGAGGCGATCCCCAGCATGATCAGCGCGAGTACGAGTGCCAATCCGGCGCCGGCAGCCACACCGCCCCACAGGAAGCGCATGCCGGTGGCGGCATCGGGCCGCTGCTTCAGCCACGCGTAGAGGATGCCGACGACGAGCATCGCCTCGGCAGATTCGCGCCACACAATGAAGAGTGCATTGCCCATTTCGAAACGGCTCCCGGAGTCGGTGGATCGCGTCGTCGCGCTACTTCGCGACCACCTTGCCTTGCCCGGTCTTCTCGTGGAACTCGTCGAAGAACCGGTATTCACCGGGCTTCAGCGCGTTGATCGTCACCAGCGCAGTCTTGCCGGGGGGGATCACCTTCTCCTGTTTCAGGTCCCGGCTCTCGAACTCGATCGCCGACTTGCCCTGGTTGGACACTTCGATCCGGAAGCGCTTGCCCGCCGGCACCTGGACGACCGCCGGATCGAACGTGCCGTCACGCGCGACGAGCTTGAACGTCGCGAGGTCTTCGGCGAGGACGCTGGAGGCGAGCAAGGCGCCCAGCATCAGGGCGAGCAGGGGTCGGGTGCGCATTGGTGGATTCGACAGGTCGGTGGACTCGACAGGTTCATTCGCCACGAGGTTACCAGAGGCCACTGGGACTGTAAATAGGAATGATTTGCGTTCAATCAATGTTCGGGCGGGCGAAGGCCGACCCGGGATACCGGAACGGTCGCGCCGCCCCGGCGACGGCACGGGTGTATAACAGCCGTGCAATCAAAGGGTTGTCGCACCCTGGATCAACCGGCCGGCACCTGCCCGATCAATTCGGCATCGATCCGGCGGCAGGCGCGGCCGATCCGCCGACGCCTCCCGTCAGTCCAGCGGCACCGGCGACGGCGGCTCGGCTGCCGATGCGCGGCGCCCGCCGCCGACGAGCGCGTGAACGGTGATCAGCGCCAGCCCGATCCCGATCAGCGCAATGCCCTGCCATTCGTTGGGGGCGAGGCGCTCGCCGAAGATCGCCATCGACGCGAGCAGCGCGATGACCGGGATCGCGAACATGTTGAGCGACGCGGTGCCGGCCGGGAGCCAGCGCAGCACCGTCATCCAGACCAGGAAGCCCCCGGCGCTGGAGATTACCGAAATGTAGAGGAACAGCGCGACCTGCGAGACGCTCCACTGGGTCGCCTGTCCCCCGTAGATCCATGGAAGGGCCGCGAGCGGCAGCGCACCCAGCACCATCTGCCAGGCGATGAACGGCAGCATGTCGAAGCCGCGGTCGCGCTGGTAGTGCTTCAACGCGACGGTGCCGGCGCCCCAGCCGAAGCCGGAGGCGATAGCCCACAGATTCGACTGGACGTCGCCGTGCCATGCCCAGGGCGCGACGACCAGGACCAGTCCGCCGAACGCGAAGGCGATCGCGGGAATCTGCAGGCCGCGGATGCGTTCGTGGAGTACGGGCCACGCGATCAGCAGCGTCCAGAACGGCATCGTGAACACCAGCACCGATGCCTTGCCCGCCCCGCCGGCGGCGACCGCCAGCATCGTCGCCCCGAAATTGACCGTCGTCTGGAAGATGCCGGTGACGATGACGGCGCGCCAGCTGTGCGGCAGCATGCGCCCGCGGCGTGCGATCAGCGCCGCGAACAGCACCGCTGCCGCGGCGCAGGTGCGTTGCGCGTTGAGCGTCAGCGGATTCGCGTGCGCGAGTGCCGCCTTCATCACGATCCAGTTGAGGCCCCAGATCAGTGTCAGGAGCGCGAGCGCGACGTATGCGCCACGCCGCGAATGGACGCGAAAGCGGGACGGGATCAAGCGGCGACGAACGCTTCGATCAGCACCGCGACGGCGGCAGGCTGGTCGTGGTGCAGCATGTGGCCCGCATCGGCGACCGTATGCAGCCTTCCGTCCGGAACATGCCCGAGCCTGCGCCGCACGCCGTCGAGGCCGTCGGTGCCAATCTCGCCTTCGGGATGGCCGCCCAGCCAGCGCGGAATGTGCGAATCGGCGGCCGCGACCCACAGCACCGGCGCGACGATATTGCGCCAGATGGCGAAGACCTCCTCCATCCGGTACACGGTGGCGAACGGCAGCTTGTGGCGGGGATCGGACACGAGCTGGGCGCGGCCGTCGGGCAGCGTCGTCGCCCAGTGCGCGGCGAGAAAATCCGCCTTGTCGCGCTGCAGCCGCGGATTGTTCTTCTGCAGGCGGTCCGCGACCGCTGCGATGCTCGCGTAAGGCCTGAAATCCGGCGGGCTGGCGAGCGCGTCCAGCCACGCCGCGAGCTTGCGCGGCGCGGCGGCGGGTGCTTCCGCGGGAATGCCGAAACCTTCGAGCGAAACGACGCGCCGCACGCGCCGCGGTCGGGCGCCCGCGTAATGCATGACGATGTTGCCGCCCAGACTGTGCCCGACGAGATTCACCGGCTCGTCGGGCGCGAAGTGCGCGAGCAGCGCCTCGAGGTCGGCGACGTAATCCTGGAACCAGTATCCCTGCGCCTGCCACGCCGACCTGCCGAAGCCGCGCAGGTCGGGCGCGATCGCATGCCAGTCGCGGGCGAGCGCGTCGACCAGGAACTGGAACGATGCGCCCACGTCCATCCAACCGTGCAGCAGGAAGAGCTTCGGCGCACCGGGGCGGCCCCAGGTCAGCACGTGATGCCGCTCCCCGCGGATGTCGACGAACTGCGACGCTGCAGGCTTCACGATGCCACGCGGGAACTGTTCATGTCGACCAGCGCCTTCCTGCCGCAGCCAACCGTTGCGGTCGCCGACTACTTCCCGCGACAGAGCGCAACGCCATCCTGCCATCCGGTGCGATAGTTCGGATCGGCGGCAAACCGCGGCGCGTCCTTGTGCACGACCCCGCCGGCACTCGCGCAGCCGTCCGCGTATCCCTGGCGATAGGACAGCGGAAAGCCCGACAGATTGATCGCAGGGGCTGGTGGCTCGGCATTGCGTGGCAGCGGGGGCGCCGTCGGTTGCTGCGGAGGCGGTGAGTGCATCGGCGGCCCGAGCGCACAGGCCGACAGCGCGAGCGCCGCGCAGATCGCGCACAGCCACGCCCGTGCGCCGCTGCGCGACACATCTTCGGAAAGACCCTTCGGGCCCGCTGTTTCGCCGTCGTGCCTTGCACTCCGGCAGTCGCCCTCGGGGCGGTCCTTCGGGCTCATCCGCGTTCCATTCTTTCGCGATGGTCGGGGTAGAATTGTAGCAGGCGCTCGCTGGACGAATTGGCGTCGGGTCGCGTTCCATCGCCAGTCGCACGCATCGTTTCCATGCCCCCTCCGAGCTTCGTTCACCTGCGACTGCACAGCGAGTTCTCGATCGCCGACGGCACGCTGCGCATCGACGATGCGATCGCCGCGGCCGAGGCGGACCGGATGCCGGCACTCGCGCTCACCGACCTCGCGAACCAGTTCGGACTGATCAAGTTCTACAAGGCCGCGCGCGCGCGCGGCGTCAAGCCCATCGCCGGTTGCGACATCTGGGTCGCCAACGACAGCGAGCGCGACCAGTCCTCGCGCGTGCTGCTGCTTGCCGCCTCGCGCGACGGCTACCTGAAGCTCTGCGACTGGCTGTCGCGCGCCTACCTGCACCACCAGCATCGCGGCCGCCCCGAGCTTCAGCGCGCGTGGTTCGCCGAGGGCACCGACGGCCTGATCGCGCTCTCCGGCGCGCGCGACGGCGACGTCGGCCAGGCGCTGCTCCAGGCCAACGCCGCCGGAGCCGCGCGCCTCGCCCGCGAGTGGGCCGCGTGGTTTCCGCAACGCTACGTGCTGGAGGTGCAGCGCGCTGGGCACGCCGACGACGATGCGCTGGTGCGTGCGACCGCCGAGCTCGCCGATCGCCTCGCGCTGCCGATCGCCGCGACGCATCCGATCCAGTTCCTGCGGCCGGAGGACTACCGGGCGCACGAGGCGCGCGTGTGCATCGCCGAAGGGCATTCGCTCGCCGACACGCGCAGGCCGCGCCGCTACACGCAACAGCAGTATTTCGTATCGCAGGCCGAGATGGCGGCGAAATTCGCCGACCTGCCGCAGGCGCTCGCCAATACCGTCGCGATCGCGCAGCGCTGCAACCTGACGATCCCCCTGGGCAAGAACCACCTGCCCCGGTTTCCGACGCCCGATGGGGTCACGCTCGACGACCACCTGCGCAACGAAGCCGCGCGCGGACTCGAGGCGCGCCTGGCACGGCTCTTCCCCGATGCCGCGGAGCGCGAGCAGCGCAGGCCCGAATACGACTCGCGCCTCGACTTCGAGACGAACACGATCGTGCAGATGGGCTTTTCCGGCTACTTCCTGATCGTCGCCGATTTCATCAACTGGGCGAAGCACCACGGCGTTCCCGTGGGTCCCGGGCGCGGCTCGGGGGCTGGGTCGCTGGTCGCGTATTCGCTGGGCATCACCGACCTCGATCCGCTGCGCTACCAGCTTCTGTTCGAGCGCTTCCTCAATCCCCAGCGCGTGTCGATGCCCGACTTCGACATCGACTTCTGCCAGGACGGCCGCGACCGGGTGATCGAGTACGTCAAGAAGAAGTACGGTGCCGAGTCGGTGTCCCAGATCGCCACCTTCGGCACCCTCGCCGCCAAGGCCGCGGTGCGCGACGTCGGCCGCGTGCTCGACCTCCCCTACTCGTTCGTCGACGGCATCGCCAAGCTGATCCCGTTCCAGCCCGGCAAGACGGTGACGCTGCGGCGCCGCCAGGGCGAGCCCGAAGCCAATGTCGTCTACGCGCGCGAGGTCGAGCCGCTGATCGACCAGCGCGAAGCCGACGAGGAGGAGGTGCGCGAGCTGCTGTCGCTGGCCTGCGAGCTCGAAGGCCTGCCGCGCAACGTCGGCATGCACGCCGGAGGCGTGCTGATCGCACCGGGCAAGCTGACCGATTTCTGCCCGCTCTACGTCCAGCCGGGTGCGCAGTCGCCGGTGTCGCAATTCGACAAGGACGACGTCGAGGCCGTGGGTCTGGTCAAGTTCGACTTCCTGGGACTGACGACGCTCACGATCCTCGACTGGACGCTGCGCTACGTGCGCCAGCTCGATCCGCAGTCGACGGTCTCGCTCGAAGCGCTCCCGCTCGACGACAAGGCGGCGTACGACGTCTTCCGCAGGGCCGACACCACCGCGGTGTTCCAGTTTGAATCACGCGGCATGCGCGACCTGGTCAAGCAAGCCCAGCCGACACGGTTCGAGGACATCATCGCCCTGGTCGCGCTGTACCGGCCCGGGCCGATGCAGCTGATCCCCGACTACAACGCGCGCAAGAGCGGTCGCGAGCGCGTTGCGTACCTCGACCCGCGTCTCGCGCCGATCCTCGAGCCCACCTACGGCGTCATGGTGTACCAGGAGCAGGTAATGCAGATCGCGCAGGCGATCGGCGGCTACACGCTCGGCGATGCCGACCTCCTCCGCCGCGCGATGGGCAAGAAGAAGAAGGAGGAGATGGACCAGCAGCGCAGCGTCTTCGTCGCCGGCGCGGAGAAGAACGGTCTGTCGCACGGCAAGTCCGAGCAGCTGTTCGACCTGATGGCCAAGTTCGCCGACTACGGCTTCAACAAGTCGCACTCGGCCGCCTACGCGCTGGTCGCCTACCAGACCGCGTACTTCAAGGCGCATCACCCGGCGGCGTTCATGGCGGCGAACCTGTCGCTGGTCATGGACGACACCGGCAAGGTGAAGGCGTTCTACGACGACTCGGTGGCGCAGGGGCTCGCGATCCTGCCTCCCGACGTCAACGCTTCGCGCTACCGCTTCGAGCCGGTCGACGCGCGCAGCATCCGGTTCGGGTTGGGTGCGATCAAGGGCACCGGCGAGGCCGCGATCAACGCGATCGTCGCCGCCCGCGAAGCCGACGGCCCGTTCACGGACCTGTTCGATTTCTGCCGCCGCGTCGACAAGCGGCTGGTCAACCGGCGCGTCGTCGAGGCACTGGTGCGGGCGGGCGCATTCGACTCGGTCGACCGCAGCCGCGCGACGCTGTTCGCATCGGTGGGCATGGCGCTCGATGCCGGTGAGCGGGCGGCGGCCACCGCGGCGCAGGTGTCGCTGTTCGGCGAGGAGCCCGCCGCGCGCCTTGCCGCGATTTCGTCGGTGCGCGAGTGGACCGACGCCGAGCGGCTGGTCCACGAGAAGGGAGCGCTGGGGTTCTACCTGAGCGGGCATCCGTTCGCGGGCCTGGCTGCCGAGCTCGCGCCGATCGTCCGCACGTCGCTCGCCAACCTGCAGCCGAGGAACGACCGCGTGCTGGTGGCGGGCGTCGTGACCGCGCTGCGCGTGCAGGCGAGCAGGCGCGGCAAGATGGCGTTCGTGACCCTCGACGACGGCAAGGGCCGCGCCGAGATCATGGTCTACAACGAGATCTTCGACGGCGCCCGCGCGCTGCTGCGCGAGGACCAGCTCGTGGTCATGGAAGTGCGCGTGATGCAGCGCGTCAGCGACGACGGCGAGGTGCAGGGCCTGCGCATCATCGGCGAGGCCGTCTACGACCTCTGCGCGGTGCGCAAGCGCTGGGCGAAAGGGCTGCGCATCGCGTGCAACGGCAACGCCGCAGCCGACCGGCTCGAGGAGATCCTGCAGCCGTTCCGCCCGGGCGAGAAGCCGGTGACGGTCCGCTATGCCAACGACCGCATCGCCGGCGACGTCGAATTGCCCGACGCGTGGCGGGTCAACCTCGACGATGCGCTGATCGAGCGGCTGTCCGACTGGCTCGCGCGCGAGAACGTGCAAGTCCTGTATTGAGCGATCCCGGCCGCGCCCGCCGCCGGCTGCGATTTCACGAATTGCCGGCGGCGATCTCCTGCGCCCGCCTGCACTCTCCGATGCAGCCATGCTGAGCAACGCCACCTCGCGCTACGCTGCATTCTTCCGCCAGCCCGACGTCACGCGGCTGGTGGCCATGGCGCTGATCGCGCGGATGCCGCTGGGCACCGTCAACCTCGCGATGCTGCTGCACGTGCGCGCACTGACGGGCTCCTACGCCGTCGCGGGCGCCACGGTCGGCGCCTGCCTCGCCGCCGCGGCGATTACCGCGCCCTTCGTCGGCCGCTTCATCGACCGCAACGGCGCGCGCAAGGTGCTGCTCGTCACCGGCATCGTGTACCCGGCGGCGCTGCTGGTCATCTGGCTCGCGCGGCCGCTCGCATTGTCGACGCACGAGATCTGGGCGGTCGCAGCGCTCGCCGGCGCGTTCGCGCCGCCGATCGCCGTGCTGACACGCACGATGTGGCGCCATCGCTTCGGCGATGCGCGCCAGCGCAACATCGCGTTCGCGCTCGATGCGGTCACCGTCGAGTTCGTGTTCACCGCGGGGCCGGCGCTGATCGCACTGCTGCTCGCGATCGGCTCGCCAGAGGTTGCGTTCGGCGCCGCCTTCGCGTTCGCAGCGATCGCCGTGCCGGTGTTCGCGGCCTCGCCCGCGCTGCGCTACCTGCAGCACGACCGGACCCCGGAACGCCACCTGCTGGGGCCGTTGACGGAGGGCAAGCTCCTCGTCGTCTATGCGATGACGCTGATGACGGCATTCTCCCTGGGGCTGCTCGAGGTGGCTTACCCGGGATTCGCGACGCAGTCGGGCCATACACCGCTCGCAGGCATCCTGATCGCGATCAACTCCATCGGCAGCGCTGCCGGCGGCCTGCTGTATGGCGGCATGCACGTCGCCCTGCCCGTCGAGAAGCAGCTGCGACGCCTGCTCGTGATGCTCGCGCTTTCGCTGGCCCTGCAGGCAGCCATTTCGTCCGTCAGCCTGCTGATGGTGGCGGCGTTCTTCGCGGGATTCTGCATCGCGCCGACGGTGACCATCGCGTCGCTGCTCGTGTCCACCTGCGCCCCGCCGCGCTACGCGACCGAGGCCTTCACGTGGTCGACGACCTGCATCGTCAGCGGCATCGGCGCGGGCAATGCGCTGGGCGGCCTGTTGGTCGAGAACCACGGCGCTTCACTGGTGTTCCTGGCGTCCGCAGCTGCGGCACTCACGGCTTCGCTCTGCGCGCTGGCATTGCGCCCGGTCGGCGGCCGGTAGAATCGTCGCTTCGACGGAGCACGCAGACATGACGATACCCACGACGATGCGCCACATTGCGGTTCGCGAAGCCGGCCCGCCCGAGGTCCTGCAGATCGCCGAAGGGCCGGTGCCGCAGCCGCGCGCAGGCGAGGTGCTGGTCCAGGTCGCCTGGGCAGGCATCAACCGTCCGGACTGCGCGCAGCGCGCCGGCACCTACCCGCCGCCGCCCGACGCCTCGCCGATCCTCGGCCTCGAGGTGGCGGGCCGCATCCTCGCCTGCGGCGAAGGCGTCACCGGATGGAAGATCGGCGACCACGTCTGCGCGCTGACGCCGGGCGGCGGCTACGCCGAATACTGCACGACGCCCGCGTCGTGGTGCCTGCCGATCCCCAAGGGCTGGTCGCTCGAGCAGGCCGCGAGCCTGCC
>DAHUXO010000009.1 GCA_027307095.1 Betaproteobacteria bacterium
CGCAGCCGGCGCGGCCCGACCAGCGCGCAGGAAACCTCGGCCAACAGCGGGTCCATCCATCGACCACAAAGACCCTGCGGGATCGGTGGAGCAGGTGCCAACATGCTGCTGATGCTCGACAATTACGACAGCTTCACCTGGAACCTCGTCCAGTACCTGGGCGAGCTGGGTGCGGATGTCAAGGTGGTGCGCAACGACGCGATCACCCTCGACGAGGTCGAAGCGCTGCAGCCCGAGCGGATCGTCATCTCGCCCGGTCCCTGCACCCCCACCGAGGCGGGTATCTCGGTGCCGCTGGTCAGGCGCTTCGCGGGGAAGATCCCGCTGCTCGGCGTGTGCCTGGGGCACCAGGCGATCGGTCAGGCGTTCGGCGGGAGGATCATTCGTGCCCAGCGCGTGATGCATGGCAAGCTCTCGTCGATCGTCCATGACGGACGCGGCGTGTTCAGGGGCCTGCCGTCGCCTTTCACGGCGACCCGCTACCACTCGCTCGCGATCGAGCGTTCGAGCCTGCCGCCGGTGCTCGATGTCACGGCGACGTCGGAAGACGGCGAGATCATGGGCGTGCGGCACCGCGAGTTCGCCGTCGAGGGCGTCCAGTTCCATCCCGAGGCGATCCTGACCGAGCACGGGAAGAAGCTGCTCGCCAACTTCCTGGCCGCGGCGGTTTAAACTCCCGCCCGACAGGCCCGCGGGCCCCGGCCCCGCGCGATCACCCGATCACCCGATCACCCGAACCGACCCATGTCCATCACGCTCCAGGACGCGCTGCAGCGCACGATCGAGCACCGCGAGATCTTCCACGACGAGATGCTGTCGATCATGCGGCGGATCATGCGCGGCGAGGTCTCGCCGGTGATGATCGCGGCGCTGACGGTCGGCCTGCGCGTCAAGAAGGAGACGATCGGCGAAATCACCGCCGCCGCGCAGGTGATGCGCGAGTTCGCGAGCAACGTCGAGGTGGCCGACCCCGGGCGCCTGCTCGACATCGTCGGCACCGGCGGCGACGCATCGCACACCTTCAACATCTCGACCGCATCGATGTTCGTCGCGGCGGCAGCGGGCGCGCGCGTGGCCAAGCACGGCAACCGCTCGGTGTCGTCGAAATCGGGCAGCGCGGACGCACTGGAGGCGCTGGGCGCCAACATCATGCTGACGCCGGGGCAGGTCGCGGCCTGCATCGAGAGGACCGGCGTGGGCTTCATGTTCGCCCCGACGCATCACGGAGCGATGAAGCACGCGGGACCCGTGCGCAAGGAGCTCGGCGTGCGCACGATCTTCAACATCCTGGGGCCGCTCACCAATCCTGCGGGAGCGGCGAACCACCTGATCGGGGTGTTCCATCCCGACCTGGTCGGTATCCACGTGCGCGTGCTGCAGCGCCTGGGCAGCAAGCGGGCGATCGTCGTCTGGGGCAAGGACGGCATGGACGAGGTGTCGCTGGGCGCAGCGACGATGGTCGGGGAGCTGCGCGACGGCGAGATCCGCGAATACGAGATCCATCCCGAGGATTTCGGGATGCACATGAAATCGAATCGCGGCCTCAAGGTCGCCGACGCGCAGGAGTCGAAGGAGATGCTGCTGGAGGCGCTTTCCGGCGTCGAGGGCGCGCCGCGCGAGATCGTCGTGCTGAACGCCGGCACCGCGCTCTACGCCGCCGGCATCGCCGATTCGATCGCGGACGGCATCGTGCGCGCGCGCGCCGCGATCGCGAGCGGCGCCGCGATGCGAGCGCTCGACGACTTCGTTGCGGCGACCCGTTCCTTCGCCGCGTGACGCGGGTCGGCCGACCGCCGCCGAACCGATCCCGGGACAGACATGAGCGGCAACGACATCCTCGCCAGGATCATGACGACCAAGGCCGAGGAGGTCATCTCGGCCCAGGTCGATCGCCCGTTCGCGATCGTCGATGCCGAGGCGCACATGACAGCGGCGCCGCGCGGCTTCACCGCGGCGATCCGCTCGCGCGTGGCGGCGGGCCGCCCGGCGGTCATCGCCGAGATCAAGCGCGCGAGCCCCAGCAAGGGCGTGCTGCGCGAGGACTTCGACCCCGCCGCGATCGCCGCGTCCTACGAGCGCGCCGGCGCCGCCTGCCTGTCGGTGCTGACCGACCGGCCGTTCTTCCAGGGCGCGCCCGAGTACCTGGTGCAGGCGCGCGGCGCCTGCTCGCTGCCGGTGCTGCGCAAGGAATTCATCATTGACGAGTACCAGGTCGCCGAATCGCGCGCGCTGGGCGCCGATGCGATCCTGCTGATCGTCGCCGCGCTCGACGACGCGCGCCTCGCTGCACTCGAGGCCTGCGCGCGCGAATACGCGCTGGACGTCCTGGTCGAAGTCCACGACGCGGCCGAGCTCGACCGCGCGCTGAAGCTCGCCACGCCGCTGATCGGCATCAACAACCGCAACCTGCGCACGTTCGGCGTGTCGCTGCACACGACCATCGAGCTGCTGCCGCGGATCCCGGCCGACCGCGTCGTCGTCACCGAGAGCGGCATCCTCGCGCAGCGCGACGTCGCGCAGATGCGCCGGCACGGCGTCAACGCGTTCCTGGTGGGCGAGGCGTTCATGCGCTCGCCCGACCCCGGCGCCGCGCTCACGGCGCTGTTCGGCTGACGCGCGATGTCGGCGATTGCCGCTGACCGCGTCAGCAAGTCCTGGGCGACGGCCGAAGGCGTCGCGCGTGCCGTCGACGACGTCTCCTTCGCGTTCGAGGCGGGAACGCTCAACGTGCTGCTCGGGCCTTCGGGCTGCGGCAAGTCGACGACGCTGCGCCTGATCGCGGGCCTCGAGGCCGCCGACGGCGGGCGCATCAGCATCGACGGCCGCGACGTCACGCGACTGCCGCCGGCCGCGCGCTCGATCTCGATGGTGTTCCAGAGCTACGCGCTGTTCCCGCACCTGACG
>DAHUXO010000026.1 GCA_027307095.1 Betaproteobacteria bacterium
AGGCGTCACCGGATGGAAGATCGGCGACCACGTCTGCGCGCTGACGCCGGGCGGCGGCTACGCCGAATACTGCACGACGCCCGCGTCGTGGTGCCTGCCGATCCCCAAGGGCTGGTCGCTCGAGCAGGCCGCGAGCCTGCCGGAGAACTATTTCACCGTCTGGAACAACGTGTTCGATCGCGCCGGATTGAAACGCGGCGAATCGTTCATGGTCCACGGCGGCACCAGCGGCATCGGCCTGTGTGCGATCCAGCTCGCCAGGGCCTTCGGCGCCAAGGTGATCGCCACCGCGGGCTCGCGCGACAAGACGGCGTACTGCCTGAAGATGGGTGCCGACCACGCGATCGACTACCGGACGCAGGATTTCCAGGAGGAGATCAAGAGGATCACCGACAAGCGTGGCGTCGACGTGATCCTCGACATGGTCGGCGGGGACTACATCGAGAAGAACCTCAAATGCCTCGCGCTCGAAGGGAGGCTGTCGCAGATCGCGTTCCTGAAAGGCAGCCGCGTCGAATGCGACTGGCGCTTCATCATGCTGAAGCGCCTGACGGTCAGCGGCTCGACGCTGCGCGCGAGCCCCACCGAACGCAAGGCGCGGCTCGCCAGCGAGTTGCGCGACAAGGTGTGGCCGCTGCTGGAGCGCGGCGAGGTGAAGACGGTGATCCACTCGACCTTCGATCTCGCCGACGCCGTGAAAGGGCATGCGCTGATGGAGTCGTCCGCGCACATTGGCAAGATCATGCTGCGGGTGCGCGCGTAGTGCCCAGGGGTGCCCGCCCGGCGAAGAGCAGCCGGACGCCGGCACCCGGCCCGGCCTAGTACGTCGCCCTGCCGCCCGACAGGTCGAACACCGCGCCGGTCGAGAACGAGCATTCCTCGGAGGCGAGCCAGCAGACCATCGCTGCGATCTCGTCGACGCTGCCGAAGCGTCCCATCGGGATCTTCGACAGCATGAAGTCGATGTGCTGCTGCGTCATCTGGTCGAAGATCGCGGTACGCACCGCCGCGGGGGTGACGCAGTTGACGCGGATGTCGGTCTTGGCGAGCTCCTTGCCGAGCGACTTGGTGAGACCGATCACCGCCGCCTTGGACGCGCTGTAGGCAGGTGCGTTCGGGTTGCCTTCCTTGCCCGCGACCGAGGCAATGTTGACGATGCGGCCGTAGCCCGTCTTGCGCATGATCGGGACGATCGCTCGGTTGCAGTAGAAAAGCCCGTGGACGTTGACGTCGAACACCTGGCGCCAGGCGTCGACCGGGTACTCCCAGGTCGTCGTGTTGGGGCCGGTCACGCCCGCCGAGCAGACCAGGATATCGATGCCCGCCATCGAGGCCTCGGCGGCCCTGGCCGCGCGCTCGACCGCATCGTTGTCGGCGACGTCGACGGCCATCGCGATCGCCTGCGCGCCGAGCTCGCTGCGGGCCCGGTCCAGCCTCGCCGGGTCGCGGTCCCAGAGCATCACGCTCGCCCCGCTCGCGATCATGCGCTGGGCAATCGCAAAGCCGATGCCCGCAGCGCCTCCGGTGACGACGGCGCGCCGGTTCCTCAAGTCGAGCTGGTTCATGCGTTCTCCGTCGCAGGCGCGGATGCGCGCTGCGGCGTAATTTAGCACCTCCGCGCGCTGCGACATTCCGTGGAATGCCCGCTGTCCGGCTGCTGTTGACCATTGAAGTGTCGACCACCTGACCGCGCCGACCGTCGGCAGCGAGGGCGTCGTCGGGAAATTCCTGCAGATGGGCTATCGCGCCACCGCCACGGCGCTCTCGGTCGTGTTCGTGCTGGCAGTCGCGCACGGCGGGGCGACCTCGGCCGCGGACGTCGCGGTCGACGTCGAACGGCATGCCGGCAGCGTCGTCGTCGACGCGAGCGTGATCGTCGACGCCGACGCCAGGACGGCGTGGCGCGTTCTGACCGATTACGGTCGCTACCGCGAGTTCGTGCCGGGGCTGCGCGCGAGCCACGTGATCGCGCGCGAAGGCACCCACGTCACCGTCGAGCAGACGGGTCTCGCCCCCTGGTGGCTGCTCCGGGTGCCGATTGCCGTCACCTACGAGATCGTCGAGTCGCCGCCGGCGAGCCTGCGCTCGCGCGCGGACATTCCGGGCACGGGCGTGCTCCGGAGCACCTACGCGCTGACACCCGCGGGGAGCGCCCTGCATCTGCGGTACACCGGCACGCTCACGATCGCGCCCGGGTTTCTCGCACCGCTGCGCGAGGTTGCCGGCGAGCAGGCGATCGCCGCGCATATGCGCGCGCTCGCCGACGAAATGGAGCGACAGGCCCGGATCGATGGGTCCAGAATGGTGGATGGGGCGCGAGCAGGCGAGCCGGTGAGGCATCGATGACGACGCGATCGCGGACCGGGCGAGGTGCGGACGGTGTGGCCAACGTCGTCGTCTCGCTGATTGCGCTCGTGCTGCTCGTTGCCTGCGCACAGCAGCCTGCGCTGCCACCGCGAGCCTCGCCGCCCGCCGCTGGCGTCGCCGGCGCCGAGGTCCCGCCACCCTCGTTCCCGCTGGCTTTCTACCAGGACGCGGCAAGACGCGGCGAGCCCGTCTTCGAGGTCGATCCTGCGCGGTCGCTGGTCGTCGTCGAGGTCCGGCGCGCCGGGTCGCTTGCGCGTCTCGGCCACGATCACGTGGTCGCGAGCCACGATCCGCGCGGCTACGTCGCGCCCGACGCGGGACGGGCGGATCTGTACGTCCGCCTCGACCGCCTCACCGTCGACGAGCCGTCGCTGCGTGCGCAGGCCGGATTCGACACCCAGCCCTCCGCTGAAGACATCGCCGGGACCAGGCGCAACATGCTGGAGCGCGTGCTGCACGCGGACCGGCATCCGTGGGCGCTGATCGCGGTGATGGGCAACGCGGACAGTCCCAATCTCGGCGTCGCGATCACGCTGATCGGCGTGACGCGCCACGTCCAGGTCCGCGCCGCGATCGCATCCGACGCCGGCGCCTACGACGTGACGGGCGCGTTCGCGATCGACCTGACCGATTTCGGCATCCCGCCGTTCTCGATCCTCGGCGGGGCACTGACGATCGCGAACCGGCTGGACCTCCGGTTCGAAATCCACGCGCAGCGCGTCACCGGAGCGTCGGCCGCCGGGCGTTGAGCCCGTTCAGCGCGCGGCACCCTCCGCCGCGACCAAC
>DAHUXO010000051.1 GCA_027307095.1 Betaproteobacteria bacterium
ACAGCGCGTCGTATTCGGCGTCACTGATCGTCGGCTGGTCGAGCACGTAGTAATTGCGATCGTGGATCCTGATCGCGTCGCGCAACGCAGCGGCGCGCTGTGCCGTCGCGGACCGCGGCGCCACGGGCGAGGATGCCCTGCCCGGGCCCACGCTATGCGCCGAACAGCGCCAACGCGCGGGCGCTGCCCGGCTCGATGTGGACCGACCGCAGCGCGTCGGCGGCGGACTGCACCTGCTCGCGAATCAACGCCAGCGCGGCATCGTCCAGGGGCCGCCGGTTGTCGTCGACCAGGTCCCCGCCCAGCGTCAGCGCCATGCGCTTCGCCGCGAGCTTCATCTGGTCGAACGCCCGCGCCGGCTCGCCGACGCGCGCGACGTCGAGGAGGAACACGACGCCGCTGGTCGAGGTGAGCCGCAGCGACTCCACCGTGAACGGGTCCGGGCGCTGGTTCTGCAGCGCATAGAGGACCGCACCCGTCTCCTCGCTGACGAACTCGAAGCGGCCGGCAGGGGCGAGGTGGAAACCCGCCGCCTCGGCAACCCCGCGCAGGCGGGTGCCGGGGATCGGGCCCGGATCGGGTTTCTGGACAGTGAGGCCGATCTGCACGTCGAGGTCGGCGCACAGCCGGTCCAGTGTCTCGGCACGGGCCGCCTCGCGGTTGACGTCGGGCGGAGTGAACGCCGCCGGAAGCGTCGGCGCGATCTCCCCGATCACCCGCGCGAACGCCTCGATCTGCGCCCGCGACGCCGCACCGTTGCGGTCGGCGAGCAGCATGCACGCAATGACCTCGGCGTATCGCCCGGGCGTGTCGCTTCCGAGTTGCCGCCAGTCGCTGCGCGGATCGGGACGCCCGAACCAGCGCAGCGACTTGCCGATCCGCGCGTGCAGGCCGGCGGCCAGCGCGCCGGCCGTCACCGGCTCGACGGGCTGCAGCGCGATGATGCATTCGATTTCGTGGTCGGGTCCGGGTGCTTCCGGCGCGCCCCGCGGGGTTGCGGCTGCGGTCGTCCGCGCGGCAAGCCGCATCGCCGCGGGCGGCTCCTCCGCGGCCAATTCGGCATCGGATTCGCCCCCGGTGAGCAGCGCGGCGCGCGGCTCGACGACCTCGTGCGGCGCGCCGCTCGCCGAGGCTTCATGCGCGTCCGTCGCGCGATGGGGAGCGCGCCCGTCGAACTGCGTCACCGGGGCGGCGGACCCCGCGCCCCGCGCGAACAACGTCGGCTCGACACGCTCGCCGGAACCCGGGTCGACGCCGACCCGGTCACCGGAACCGGAGGCATCGACGCTGCGCCGGTACCGGCGCTCCTGCCATCCGTTGTAGGCGAGGACACCGGCGACAAGCAGGACGCCCGCGACGATCAATCCGATCTGCAGCGAGCTCATCCGCCGTGCGCACGCGGCCAGAAAATCCGGGCCGCGCGGGATTCACAGGAGGTCGCCATGATGTCGCGAAGTATAGCGCGCGGGACCGGCGGCAGAACGGCGGATCAGGTCGCGATCGTCGCCGAAGCGGTCTCGGCAAGCTCGAGCGCTTCGCTGATGTCGACCGCGACGACGCGCGAAACCCCGGGCTCGGGCATCGTGATCCCCACGAGCTGGTTGGCCATCTCCATCGTGATCTTGTTGTGCGAGATGAACAGGAACTGCGTGTCTCCGGCCATGCTCTTCACCATCTCGCAGAAGCGGTGCGTGTTCGAGTCGTCGAGCGGGGCGTCGACTTCGTCGAGCAGGCAGAACGGCGCGGGATTGATCTGGAACAGCGCGAAGATCAGCGCGGTCGCGGTAAGTGCCTTCTCGCCCCCCGACAGCAGGTGGATCGACGAATTCCGCTTGCCCGGGGGCTGCGCGATCACCTGCACGCCGGAGTCGAGGATCTCCTCCCCGGTCAGGAGGAGCTTGGCCTGGCCGCCGCCGAACAGCGTCGGAAAGAGCCTGGAGAAATTGGCATTGACGATGTCGAACGTCTGCTGCAGGAGCTCGCGCGACTCGCGGTCGATCTGGCGGATCGCCGACTCGAGCGTGCCGAGGGCCTCGTCGAGGTCCGCGGCCTGCTGATCGAGGTAGCCCTTGCGCTCGGTGGCCTGCGCAAGCTCGTCGAGGGCGGCGAGATTGACGGGTCCCAGCGCCGCGAGCTCGCCCGCGAGGCGCTCGATTTCGGCTGGCAGCGTGCGGGCGCTGCCCCAGGCCTTGAGCGCGTCGGGCAACGCGGCGAGGTTGGCGTGCGCCTCGGTGAGCTGTTCGCCGTACTGCTGCTCGGACAGCGCGGCCGCCTGCTCCTTCAGCTGCATTTCCTGGATCTTCGCGCGCGCGGGATCGAGCTTCTGCTCGCTCATGAGCCGTGCCTCGTCCGCGGCCCGCAGCTCGGCGGCGAGCGATTCCTGGCGATCGCGCGCGGCAGCGAGCGCCTGTTCCGCCCTGACCCGCTCGCCGAGCTGGCGCTGCAGCGCCTCCTCGACCGGCGACCAGTCGATCGATTGCCGCTCGCTCGACAGCTGCGCGAGCAGGCCCTGCTGCTGCGCGACCTGTGCCGCGAGGGATTCACGCCGGCGCGAGATCTCGGCCAGCCGGTCACGGCAGCTGCGCTCCGCGAATCCGGCTTCCTGCGCCGTGCGCTCCGCCGCGCGCAGGCCGTCGCGCGCGCGGACCAGCGCGATGTCGGCCTCGTTGCGCGCATGACGCGCTGCTTCGCGCCGCGCGGTCTCGTCGTGGAAGCGCGACTGCATGTCGGCAATCCCGGCTGCGATCTCGCGATGCTGTTCCGTCGCCTGCGCATGCTGGGTCGCGAGGTCGTCGGCTTCCTGCCCGATCTGCACCCGCCGCTGCGCGGCGGCCTCGGCCTCCTGTCGCAGCTGGACGACTTCGATCTCGAGGTCGTGGCAGCGCCGCTGCTGCGACGCGAGCGCGACGCTCTCCTCGTGATACGCACCCTGCCGGTCCTTGAGCCCGAGCTCGACGGTGTCGAGGGCGGCACGCGCGGTGCCCGCGGCGATGCGCGCGGCGTCGATGCCCGTGGCCAGTTCGGCCAGCTCGCGTTGGCGCGCGAGCACGCCGTGCAGCTCGCTGTCGGGCGCGAAGAAAGCGATGCCCTGCGCATGCACGCAATGCCCCTGCGGCGTGACGAACGCTTCGCCCGGGGCAAGGCTGCCGCGATCGGCGAGCGCCGCATCGAGGCCCGGACGGCAACGTACGCCGTGCAGGCTGTCGGCGAGCAAACGCGAGACCGTCGACTGTTGCGTTCGCACCTTGGCCAGCAGGGCATCATCGGAAACATGGGGAAGCTCGCCGGCGGGCGCGTCGGCGTAGACGGCGAGGCGGCCCGGCGGCTTCGCATCGCCGACGAAACCGGCTGCGTCATCGAGGCGTGCGAGCTGCAACGCGTTGAGGCGCTCGCGCAGCACGGATTCCAGCGCATCTTCCCAGCCCGGCTCGATGTCCAGCACCTGCCAGAGCCGGCGGGCGCCGTCCAAGCCCTGCGCGCGGAGCCAGCCGTCGACATCGGCCCCGTGGCCGATCTTCGCCTGAAGCGCGGCGAGCGCTGCCGAACGCGCTTCGAGATCGCCGAGCGCGCGGGCGCCGCGCTGCCACTGATCGGCGGCTTCGCGCTGGCGCTCCTGCAGCGACTGGACCGTCGCCTGCAGCAGCGATTGCTGTTTCTGGCGCTCGGCGAGATCGGCCGTCTCCTGCGCAAGCTGTTCCTCGATCGCACGCAACGCACCGCTGTCCGGCGGCGCGATCCCGGCGAGCTCGGCCGCAAGCTTTTCGCGCTCCGCTGCGATTCGCGCGAGCGACTGCGCGACGCTGTCGCGGCGCGCCTCGGCGACCCGCACACCCTGCTCGGTCAGCGCGATCTGCTGCTGCAGGTCGGAAAGCGCGGTCCCGGCATCGGCGAGCGCAGCCTCGCAGGCCGGCAACGCCGCCTGGGCATCGCGCTCGGCGGCGACGGCGTGCTCGCGCGCATCCAGCGCATCGGCGAGCGCGGTATCGGCGGCCGATTGCTCGGCATCGAGCGCCGCCTGCTGGCCGGCCAGCGCCTCGATCGCCTGCGTGATCTGCGCCACCTGCTCCGCCAGGCGCGTGGCGTTCTCGCGGGCAAACGCGAGCTGCTGCTCGAGGCGCGTCACCTCGGCATTGGCCGCGTAGAACTCCGCCTGGCGCGCGTGCAGCGCGTCGCCCGCGGAGAAATGGTCGTCGCGCAGCGCCGTGAGCCGGGTCTCGGCGTGACGCATGTCGGCCTGCAGCGCTTCGAGCGCGACGGCCAGCGTGGCGATCTCCGCGGCCGCACGCTCGCGCGCACGGGCGGCGTCCTGGGCACGGGCATGCCACAGCAGATGCTGCGCCTCGTGGTGTCGCCGGTCGAGGTCGCGGTATTGCGACGCGACCCTGGCCTGCTCGTCGAGCCTGGCCAGCTGATTGCCGAGCTCCAGCCGGATGTCCTCGACCCGCGCCAGGTTCTCGCGGGTGTCCGAGAGGCGCCCTTCAGTCTCGCGCCTCCGTTCCTTGTACTTGGAAACCCCGGCCGCCTCCTCGAGGAACACGCGCAGGTCCTCGGGCTTCGCCTCGATGACTCGCGAGATCATGCCCTGCTCGATGATCGCGTAGGCGCGCGGACCGAGGCCGGTCCCCAGGAACAGGTCGTGGATGTCCCGGCGGCGCACCGGAATGCTGTTGATGTAGTACGTCGAGTCGCCGTCGCGCGCCAGCATCCGCTTGATCGACAGCTCGGCGTACTGGCCCCACTGTCCGCCGATGCGCCCCTGGCTGTTGTCGAACGTCAGCTCGACCGAGGCGCGGCCGACGGGCTTGCGATCGCCGGCACCGTTGAAGATGACGTCCTGCATCGACTCGCCGCGCAGCGCCGAAGCCTTGGATTCGCCCAGCACCCAGCGCACCGCGTCGATGACGTTCGACTTGCCGCAACCGTTGGGACCGACGATCCCGACCAGTTGTCCGGGCGTGCCGATGGTCGTCGGATCGACGAAGGACTTGAACCCGGAAAGCTTGATCTGCGTGAGCCGCAAGGGACGGGGCTGGTGTGGAGACGCGAAAGCCTGCGCAAGGACGTGCCGGAGCGTGTGCAGCACGCGACCGGCGCCGAAAACGACGCGGAATTATAGCGGAACCGCGCGTGGTTCCGGACCTACTTCGCGGGGACCCGGCAACCCGGGATCGATTCCACGTAGTCGATCACCGGCATCCACGCCGGTCGCACCGGATCCTCGAACTGCGCGTTGATGTAGTAGCGCCGGCAGGGCTCGACGTCGACGGTCAGCTTCTTGATGCTGCCCTTGAAATGGTTGTGGACCGGGGACTGCACCTCGACGGCGTAGGTGCCGGGGGCGACCTTGAATGGCGTGACACCGCCCACGCTCTGATCGCCGACCCGGATCAGGATCCCCGGCCGGCGATCGACCGAAGTCCGTGTGTACTGGGCGCCCGTCACCTCGCTCCAGGTCGGTCCCCAGGTCTGGCATCCGCCGGTGACCAGCGCCGCAGCGGCCAATATCCATGCACCCAGCCTCATGTCTGCCTCCCGTCGATCGCTTGCGATCCGTTTGCCATGCCGGCACGCCTGCGTCCCGGCGCACCGCGATTAGGCAGCGCCGCCGCCGAATGGTTGCAGAGGACGTCGGGAGCCGGCGATTCCGAGCGCGCGCTGCCGCGCCATGCGTCGCGGCAACCCTGCCGGCGCGGCTTCAACTCGCCGTCCCCAGTGCGCGCAACGCCTGCAGGACGACCACCCGCGCCTGGGCGTAGACCATCGCTTTCCACTCCTCGCGCTCGTCGTGGAAGGCGTCGCGCAACTGGCGCTTGATCGCGGTGCGGATTCGCGCATCGGCTTCGGGATGATTGCGCAGCCACTGGTCTGCGCGCAGCGCCTGCAGCGTCGCATCCAATGACAGGGTTCCGTACTCCTGCGCGATGCCCGTGAATTCGACCTCCGGGCAGGCCTCGAGCGCCGCGTGAAACGCGACACCGGTGAGCGCCGGGGACGTCGACGAACCGTCGTAGAACGACGTCACGTCGGTTCCGTACCAGGCTTTCGCACGTGCGATCATCGCGGGGTCGGGCGGACCCGAATAGATCTTCTCGCCGTGGCCCCAGGGGCCCAGGCCCGTGTGGAAATCGATCCAGCCCAGCTTGCGTCGCGTGCTGCCGTGGCGGTGCAGGACGTCGCGCAGGACCACGTTGCTCCATGTCGGCGCCACGCCCGCATAGAACAAGCCGTCGGGCCGGTCGCTCTGGCCGCTGCTGACGGCACTCTGCAGCGCGGCGCGACCGCGGGTCGCGACGTACGCCGCGATCGCCGCGCCGTTGTCCGGCGATGGCGGCCAGTCGGGCGGAACAATCATCGCGTGAACCTCGGCGTAGGCCGCGTTGTGCGCGGGTGGCGAGGAAAAGTCCCGGAAATTGCGGTTGAGGTCGACGTTGTCCTCGTTGGTCCGGTGCAGCTGCGAGAAACCGT
>DAHUXO010000054.1 GCA_027307095.1 Betaproteobacteria bacterium
GAGGTGCACGACGCCGGCCCCGACGTGGGTCTCGGCGATCGCGAAGGCCCACGACTGTGGGGCGGCCGCGGGGGCGCCGGCGGGAGTCCCGGGGGGCCCGGCCGGCGTCGCGGGTGCGCCGGGCGCACCGGCCCTGGCGGCAGCCGCGCGCGGCGCCGACCGCGGTGCCGCGGCCGGATGATCGCCGAACAACTGCGCGAGTTCCAGCGAGCCGTCGGCGCGGCGCCGCAGGTCGATCTCCGGGGCATCGATTGCGACGCGGTCGAGCGCAATGATCTTCGCGAGCGCGTCGATGCTGCCGATCGTCGTCTCGATCGACTTCGCCGAGGCGAGCGGCGAGCCGTCCTTGCGGGCGACGGCAAGCCCGTCGAGGCGCGCGCTCCCGGCGAGCGTCACCGTGCTCGGCACACCCTCGTGGGTGACGAATGCGAGCTTGAGGCGCGTCGTGAGCGCGCCATCGACGAGCTTGATTCCCTGCGGCAGCGACACGTACTCGGCATACTCGGGAAGACGCAGGGCGTCGACATCGATGTCGAGTGTCGCGTCTTCGCGATCGGCGAACGGCGATGTCGAAGATCCGTTCAGCGCGAACTTCGCGCCATCCATCATGCCTTCGAGCCGGGGCGTGACGATGATCCTGGCGTCGTGCGGAATGCTCGACAGGAACGGAAGGCCGATCCCGATGCCGGTGAGCGAGCTCTTGTGCTGCTTGACCCGGTCGTCGATCGACACCGAGCCGTCGTCGACCTCGATGTTGTCGACCGAAAAGCGCGGGGTCGGCCCCTGGGACGGGGCGAGCGCACGATCGATCAGGTCCTGGATGTTCCAGGTGCCGTCGCCGTTGCGCACGAGCTCGACTTGCGGCTGAACGAGCCTGACCGCGTCGAGCACGGGCGCCCGATGCCACAGTGACGCGATCGACATGTCGACATCGAGCGTCGCGAACTTCAGGAGCGTCCGCGCAGGGTCGCGGTCGGCAAGCGCGAAGTCCGTGAGCCTCGCATGCAGCGTGAACGGATTGAAGCTGAGCTTCCCGAGCGTCGCACGTCGCCCGAGCTCCGAGCTTGCCAGCGCCTCGATCTTCGCCTTGGCGACCGGCGGGACGACGAAGAATCCCAGCACCGCCACGATGCAGGCGACGGCGGCGAGCGCAATGAAGGCGTTGCGCAGCCTTCGGCGCCATTTCGACCCGGTCGGTGCGGATGCAGTGGCCATGCGCAGGGGCCCTGTGCGCTTGCGCAGGACTGCACCATTGTAGGTTAGGACCTGCGCGCGATCCATCCCCTGCGTGCTGCACCGCCTTTCCCCGTCACCGCCGCCTGCGGGCGCATGCCCGCGCGCCGGCGCGACGTCCTAGGCCAGATAGTCGTAGACGACCGAGCCGAGCCCGAGCGTCAGGTCGGAGACGACGTGCACGCCCGACACGACCTCGAGCACCGGCAGCTGCGCCACCGGTGCCAGGGCATGTTGGAACAGCTCGAGCGCCGCCGGGCCGCCCCACGCGCCCTTGACCGTCACGTCCTCGCAGCAATAGCGGACCAGTTCGCACACGCGCGCCGTGCCGTCGACGTGCGGCACGATCTTCAGCAGGAAGTTGGGCGCGCGGACCGCTGCCACGATCGGCGCAATCTCGAGCGCACGGTGCTTGTAGCCCATCGTCGCGATGGCGACCTTGATGCTGCCGTAGGACAGCGAGCCGACCAGCGTGTCCTTCTCGACCTTCAGCGACGGCGAAGCAAGCTTCTTGGGGAATCCCCACAGCTCGCGTCCGCCGGCGATCGGCGCTTCGTCGTCGAGATACATCGCGTGGACGTAGCCTCCCGTCTGTCCCTGGAAGCGCACCGGGATCACCTGGCCCGATTCGGTGTAGTCGCCGAAACCGGTCGAATCGGGCATGCGGATGAACTCGTATTTGACCAGCGGCTCGGCGATCTCCAGGGGTTCGGGCACCACCGCCCGCAGCGCGTCCGGATCGGTCCGGTAGGTGACGATGAAGAACTCGCGGTCGACGAACCGGTACGGACCGGGCGGATACGCGGGATTGGTGAGCGGCATCGCGAACGCGCGCCGCCTGACGTCTTCGATGTTCAATGCAGTGGCCTTTCAGCGAGAGCTGCCCGCAGCCGGCAGCGTCGGTGGTCGGGAGCTCGCGACGGACCGTTCCGGTCGCGCCGGTCCGCAACGCGAGGCGGCGCGATGGCGCCGCATGATGACCGACAGCCGCGGCGCCGGGGAATTCCCCGGATCGGCGACAAGGCGCCGGCAATCGCCCCGGTCAGGTGACGAGGTGCTGCGGCCTGCCGCGCTCCCAGGCCTCGATGTTGTCGACGAGCTGGTCGGCGAGGAACTGCATCGCGCCATCCGACGCCCAGGCGACGTGCGGGGTCAGGATGAAATTCGGCAGGCGCAGATCGAGCAGTGGATTGCCCTGCCTGGGGGGTTCCTGGGTCAGCACGTCGAATCCCGCGCCGGCAATCCACCCCTCGGCCAGCGCAGTCGCCAGCGCCGGCTCGTCCACCAGCCCGCCGCGGCTGGTGTTGATCAGGATCGCGCTCCTCTTCATCCGCCGAAGCTCGCCCTCGCCGATCATGCCGCGGGTGTCGGTGGTCATCGGACAGTGCAACGTAAGAACGTCGCTCTGCTCGAGCACCGTCGGGAACGCCACGAATTCGATGCCTTCCGCCCTGGGCGGCGCGTGGTCGGCGAACAGCACCTTCATGCCGAAGCCGCGCGCGATGCGCGCCGTACCCTGGCCGATGCTTCCCTCGCCGACGATGCCCATCGTTGTCCCGGCGAGGTCGCCGATCGGGTAGTCGAAGAAGCAGAACTGATCGACCTGCTGCCAGCGTCCGCCCTGCACCGCATCGCGGTAGGCGAAGAGATTGCGGCGCAGCGCCAGCACCATCGCGAAGACATGCTCGGGAACGGTGTTCACCGCGTAATCCCGGATGTTGGCGACCGCGATGCCTCGTGCCCGGCACGCAGCGATGTCGATCACGTCGTAGCCGGTGGCGGCGACGGCGATCATCTTCAGCCCGGGAAGCCGCTCGAGGTCGGTCTCGCGCAGCGGAACCTTGTTGGTGATGGCGATCGTCGCGTTCGCAAGCCGCGCCACGACGCCGGCAGCGGCCGTGGTCGGGTGCTCTTCCCACTCATGGGCGAAATCCGGTCGGCGCAGATGGGCCCGAAGCGACGCTCGATCGAGGAAGACGATCCTGTGCATGGGCAGGTCCTTGGCGGGCTGTCGAGCGGGATCATAGCGGGAATGCTGCTCGACTCTGCCCGAAATCTGCGCTGCGCGAATCGCCGGGCACAGGCGCCGATGCGGCCCGGGGATTGCGCGACGCGGCATGGTCCTTGCTGGAACAGCGGGATTGGCGGTCGATGGCCCTGCCATTCGTTTCCCAATGAAACCCCGCTGAACGACAGGCGCCGTCCCGGCTGTCCGCCTGGCCGAAGGGCCGATCGAGGCCGTGTTCGCTCGCGGCATGCAATGCGGTGCGAACAGGTGATCAATGGACGTCCCGGAGAACATCGCGAGTTGGCGCAAGGCGCAGCGGGCGGAGCTCATCGCGCGCCGCCTCGCCGTGCCCGAAGACAAACGCGACCAGTGGACCGCCGCGATCACCAGGTTCCTGATCGAGGGCTTCCCGATCCTGCGCGGACTCGTCGTCGGGTTCTGCTGGCCCTACAAGGGCGAGGTCGATCCGCGGTTTGCGATTCGAGACCTGAGGAGGCACGGTGCCCGCGCTGCGCTGCCGGCCGTCGTGCAGAAAGCCGCGCCGTTGCAGTTTCGCGAGTGGGCGCCCGGGGTGGCGATGACCCGCGGGGTATTCGATCTTCCGGTGCCCGATGGAACGTCGGTCCTCGATCCCCAGGCGCTGCTCATGCCCCCCATTGGATTCGACCGCCAGGCCTACCGGCTGGGATACGGCGGCGGATACTTCGATCGTACGCTCGCGGCGCTGAAGGCCAGGCCGCTCAAGATCGGCATCGCCTTCGAGGCGTCCCGCATCGATACGATCTTTCCGCAGCCGCACGACGTCCCGATGGATTTCGTCGTCACGGAGCGTGGCATCCACCATGCGGGGGCTGGCGGGCTCGAAGTCGTGACGGACCTGTCCGAATTGAATGCGCTCGTCCGCGACCTCGATATCGGCCGCGCCTGATGGCCACTGCGCTGCGGGCTCGGGAATGAATATTGCTGCTCCTCGCAATGCCGCTCGCGACTCGCGAACGTCCGCTTCAACCCGGGGCGCGATCTGCGCGGGCCCCGGCCACAGCGAAACCCGGCGTCCGGGCGTCGCACCGATCTCCCATCATCGAACCACCTCCTGCCCATGAAGCACACCCGGAACAGCGCCGTCTCGCCTGCGAACGGCTCGCTCATGCTCTTTCTCCACAACTATGTCACGCCGGCCCAGATCGGCATCTATTCGTCGGAACGGACGCAAGAGCAGAGAGTGCGCATCGACATCGCGGTGCGCGTCGAAGGCTGCACCTATCCCTATTCGGCACGCAATGTCCTGGACTACAACGTCCTGCGCGACGGCGTTCGCCGGATCATCGATCTGGGCCACATCGAGTATCAGGAAACGCTGTGTCAGCACATACTTTCGATGTGCCTTTCCCAGCCCGGCGTCAGCATGGCTCGCGTGCGGGTTGCCAAGCTCGACGCATTTCCCGACTGTTCCGAAGTCGGATGCGAGATGGAGCGGTGCAAGGTCGAAGAGACCGGCCGGGTGACGGAGGACCTCGTCGACGCGCACGCCGCGTTGAGCACCAAGGGTTGAGCAGCTGAGCGCCGGAGGTCCGCCGCCGATGCCGCGCCGGCGTGCGCACCCGTCCCGCATCGACGCCGGCATTCCATTGGCGATGCGCCTGCAGTGGGGTTGCCGGGAGAAACGGGAGCGTTTCGTTCCGAAACCGCGACCGGGGTGCATGCCGGCACGCGAACGCATCGGGAAACCCGCTTCCTTCGCACCGCAAGCCGAGCAGTCCCAGGGCCCATGACCACTTATCGATTTCGCGACCGCCACACGCAGCAGTTCGAGGACCACGCAAGGCAGCAGGTCAAGTACACGACCTGCTACATGTGCGCCTGCCGTTGCGGGATCAAGGTGACCCTCGAGAACGACCGGATCCGCTTCATCCAGGGCAACCGCAACCATCCTGTGAACCAGGGCGTCCTGTGCGCGAAGGGCTCCGCGGGGATCATGAAGCAGTATTCCCCCGCCAAGCTGCGAAAGCCGCTGCTGCGCCGGCCCGGAACCGAACGCGGCGCAGGGGATTTCGTGGAAATCGAATGGGACGCCGCGCTCGACATGCTGACCGAGCGCCTCGCCCGCATTCGCGCGACCGATCCGAAGAAGCTCGCGTTCTTCACCGGGCGGGACCAGATGCAGGCGCTCACCGGCCTATGGGCACAGCAGTTCGGCACCCCGAACTGGGCTGCGCACGGCGGCTTCTGCTCGGTCAACATGGCGGCTGCGGGGCTCTATTCGATCGGGTTCTCGTTCTGGGAGTTCGGGGTTCCCGACTGGGACAATGCCAAGTACTTCATCATGTGGGGGGTGGCCGAAGACCACTCGTCGAATCCGATCAAGATCGGCCTCGAGAAGCTGAAGCGGCATGGCGCGAAATTCGTCTCGGTGAACCCGGTGCAGACCGGCTATTCGGCGATCGCCGACGAATGGGTTCCGATCCGGCCCGGCACCGACGGCCTGCTCGCGCTCGCGATCGTCCATGTGCTCCTGTCGAGGGAGCTGTTCGACTGGGATTTCCTGGTGCGCTACTCCAACGCGCCATGGCTGGTCGTGCAGAGCCCGGGCGAGGTCGGGGATGGCCTCTTCCTGCGAGGGGAAGACGCCCAGCCGCTGGTTTGGGATCAGACGAGCGGGACCTTCAGGAGCGGGCTGACCCCCGACATCGCCCCGGCCCTGTTCGGCGAATTCACCGCGCCGGACGGCCGCAGGGTCAGGACGGTGATGAGCCTGGTTGCCGAGCGATATCTCGATACCCGATATGCACCGGAAAGCGTCGCTCGCCAGTGCGGCGTACCTGCCGCGACGATCGAGCGCATTGCACTCGAGATGGCGCAAGTCGCGTTCAACGAAGCGATCGAGGTCAAGGCGGATTGGACGGACTGCTACGGCCGCACGCACGACAGCTTCATCGGCCGTCCGGTGGCGATGTACGCGATGCGCGGCGTCTCGGCGCATTCGAACGGCTTCCAGTCGTGTCGCGCGATCCACCTCGTCCAGCTGCTGCTAGGCGCGCTGTACGGTCCTGGCAACTTCAGGGCGCGCGCACCCTATCCGAAGCCCATCCCGCCGCACCAGCTGCCCGAGAACAACGTCGACGTCATCAACGCGCCCGACACGCCCCTGACGCGACCGCCGCTGGGCTTTCCGACCTGCCCCGAGGATCTGGCGATCGACAAGGACGGCAAGCCGCTGCGGATCGACAAGGCCTACTCGTGGGAATCCCCGATCGCGGCCCACGGGCTCATGCACATGGTGATCGCGAATGCCGTGGCGGGCGACCCGTACCCGATCGACACCCTCATCCTGTTCATGGCCAACATGGCGTGGAATTCGAGCATGAACACGCAGTCGGTACAGAGCATGCTGAGGGAGAAGGACGCCGGAGGCGAGTACAGGATTCCATTCCTCGTGGTAGCCGACGCCTTTCACTCCGAAACCGTGAATTTCGCCGACCTCGTCCTGCCGGACACCACGTATCTCGAGCGGCACGACGTCATCTCGCTCCTGGATCGCCCGATCTCGGAAGCCGACTCCGCGTCAGACGCGATCCGCTACCCGGTGGTCGGTCTCGACCGCGACGTGCGGCCGTGGCAGGAGGTGCTGGTGGACCTGGCGTCGCGCCTTCGATTTCCCGCGTTCGTGAACGCAGACGGATCGCGCAAGTTCAAGGACTACCCGGATTTCATCGTCAATTTCGAGCGTGCACCCGGCGTCGGCTTCCTCGCGGGATGGCGGGGCCCCAACGGCGACCAGTTCCTCAGAGGGGAACCCAATCCGAAGCAGTGGGATGCCTACATCGCGAACGAGTCGTTCTTCAGCTGGCATTGGCCGGACAACATGAAGTACATGCGATTCGTCAACAAGGACTATCTAGACTTCGCGGCGGAGGTCGGTTTCATCGGCAAGCCCGAGCCGATCATCATGCAGCTCTACTCCGAGCCCCTGCAGAAGTTCCGCCTGGCGGGGCAGGGCCTCTACGCCGGTCCCCAGCCGGGCGATCCCGTCGACAGGGAGCGCCTGGTCAGGTACTTCGATCCCCTCCCCGCGTGGGAGGACGCTCTCGAGCATGCGGGAACGCCGGAGGATGACTATCCGTTCCACGCGATCACGCAACGGCCCATGATGATGTACCACTCGTGGGATTCGCAGAACGCGTGGTTGCGACAGATCATCTCCGAGAATTTCCTCTACATGAATCGGGGCACCGCCGCGAGGCTGGGACTGGCCGACCTCGACTGGGTATGGGTGGAGTCGGCGACGGGCCGCGTGCGCTGCCAGCTCAAGACCATGGAGGGCGTGCAGTCCGACACCGTGTGGACCTGGAACGCGGTCGGCAAGCAGGCCGGGGCATGGGGTCTCGAAAAGGACGCATCGGAAGCGACCCACGGGTTCCTGCTCAATCACCTGATTTCGGAACTGCTGCCGCAAGGTCCGCACGAGCGCCGACTCACCAACTCCGATCCGATCACCGGGCAGGCCGCGTGGTTCGACCTGCGCGTCAAAGTCTCGAAGGCGAAGCCCGGCGAGACCGGCGTCTGGCCCAGGTTCGAGCCGCTCGCGCCCCTGCCGTGGGACGACGGCCATCGTCCGGCGGTCGTCGACTACGACTCGCGAACTCCGCTCGGGCAGCCGGACGCGGCGCGCAGCGCCGGGCCCGGCGTGCCGGACGCTGCCTGAGGCGACCACCATGAAGCTCGGACTCGTCATCGATCTGGACACCTGCGTCGGCTGTCACGCCTGTGCCGTCGCGTGCAAGGAGTGGAACGGCTCCTCGGCCGTCTCCGGCCCGCTGTCCGACTACGAGCCCTACGGCGCGGAGCCGTCGGGCGTGTGGTTCAACCGCATCCGGCACTACGAGATCGGCGAATATCCGGACAACAAGACGCTCAACCTGCCGATGTCCTGCATGCATTGCGAGGATGCCGCCTGCGTGACGGTGTGCCCCACCGGCGCTTCCTACAAGCGCCCCGAGGACGGCATCGTATTGATAGACCAGGACAAGTGCATGGGCTGCAATCTGTGCTCATGGGCATGTCCGTACGGAGCACGCGAGCTGGACAAATCGTCGGGGACGATGAAGAAGTGCACGTTGTGCGTTGATCGCATCTACGACCTCGAATTGCCCATCGACGAGCGCCAGCCTGCGTGCGTGCTCGCCTGCCCGGCCCACGCCCGGATGTTCGGCGATCTCGACGACCCCGATTCGGCGGCATCGCAGGCCGTGCGCGAGCGCGGCGGCTTCGGCCTCATGGGCGAGCTCGGATACAAGCCGGTGAACCAGTATCTTCCCGCCCGAAAGCCGCGGCCCATACCCGTCCAGACCTCGCCCTCGCCGCCGCCCGGGCGGACCCGGACGTTCATCAACCGCGTGATCAAGCGCTGACGGCCTGGCGGGATGAAGCCTGCACTGTCCGTCATCTTCTTCACCGTCAGTTCCGGCGCCGGCTTCGGGCTGATCGCGCTGCTCGGACTCTCCGACCTGTTGCAGCGCGTCGGGGGTGCCGGGGGCCCGAGCGATCGCGAGATCGCCGCCGGCGGGCTCGTCGCGCTCGTGCTCGTCGCCGCGGGCCTGCTGTCGTCAACGCTGCACCTCGCCAATCCCAGGAATGCGTGGCGCGCCTTTTCGCGCTTCAGGACGTCGTGGCTTTCGCGCGAGGGGGTCTTTGCGCTCGCCTTCTTCCCGGTGGCTGTGGGCTACCTGGCCCTGGTCGAAGTGGGCGCCGGCGGAGGACCGAGAGCGGTCGCCGCCGCCTGCACGGTGGTGCTGGCCTGGATCACGCTCTACTGCACCGGAATGATCTATGCGAGCCTCAAGCCGATCCCCCAGTGGCATTCGCCGCTCGTGCCGATCGGCTACCTGGTTCTCGGTCACTATTCGGGCGCGCTGCTGCTGCTCGCCGTGCTGGCATACGCGGGCCATCGGACGCCGCCCTACGTCGACTGGGCGCTGGGGTGGCTCGTGGTCGGCGCGGCCGTCAAGCTGATCTACTACGCATCGATGGCCCGCGCGAACGCCTGCACGACGATCAACACCGCGACCGGGATCTCCCGCGCGCGGGTGCGCCTGCTCGACGCCGGGCACAGCCACGGGACCTTCCTGACCGACGAGTTCTGCTTCAGCGTCGCGCGCGCGCACGCGCGCCTCGGCAAGGCGCTCGTGTTCCTGGTCGGGTTCGTCGTCCCGCTGCTCGCACTGCTGCTGTCGCCCCCGACGCTTGCGGTTGCGCTCTTCGCCGTCGCGGCCGCGACCGTCGGCCTGATCCTCGAGCGCTGGTTCTTCTTCGCCGAAGCGCGACACGTCGTGCGGATCTATCACGGGTTGTGAACCCCGCAACTTCGAGGGCTGACCGGGCCCACGGGTGGTTCGTCGGGGACCTCGAGGGGCATCGCGGTCCGGGCACAGCGCCGTTTCCGGGTCGTTCTATACTGTAGGGGCCACGCGGTCGATGTCCGCGACCGGCCGCTGCCGGCGCCCTGCGCCCCCGACCGATCGGATCGTGGATCGCTGCGGATCCGGCCCCGGCTCGCCTCCGACCGGCGCCGACCGGGAACGCCGCAAGCGGGTGCACACCGCGGATGGCGCGGTCCCGGACGGGCCCGTCCCGGGATTTCGGGATAATGCCGGTCCTCGGCGACGCACGCGAAGGGCGTTCCTGCTCGCCGCTGCGAACCGCGTAGCGAGCACTCGCCGCGGGCGATTGATCCATTCGTACATTGTCTGGAAACCGTTGATTTTGCGCATCGATGACACCGTGCCCAAGGCTACTCGCAGCTCGCTGGGCGCGCTGATCGACGCCGTTCCGTGGCCGGCGGCGGTCATCGCGAGATCCGGGCGGGTCACCCACGTGAACGCCGCGATGGAGCGCCGCGGCATCAGCCTTCCGGAGCGAACGGATCGCCACGTGCTGTCGGTCTTCCCCGAGTACTGCGAATTGCTGGAGGGAAATCCGCGCTGGCTCACTCCCCAGGAGGTCGACGTCGCGCGCCCGTCTCCGGGCGGCACCGTGCACGAGAAGATCTGGCTGCGGCGATTCGGGGCGGGCGCCGGCATGTTCGTCGCCGACGAGTCGCGTTTGCGCGAGCTCGAGATGGGCTACGCGCAGAATGCGCGCCTCGCGTCGCTGGGATTCCTGCTCGCCAGCGTATTGCACGAAATCAACGGCCCCCTGTCGGCGATCAGCTCGATGATCCAGATCCTGCAGTCGAAGCGCCCCGTGTCGCGCGAGGTGCGCGAGAAGGGAACGAGCCTGGTCGAGGAAAACGCCCGGCGGCTCCTGCTCATCACCCGCAAGCTGACGAGTTTCGCCCGTGTGGACGATGCCCTTCGAGGTCCCTTCTCGATCGATACGTCGATCGACGAGGCATTCCTGCAGTTGCGGCATGATAGTCTCGGCGAAACGGTCGAATTCGAGCATCAGCGTGATCCGAAGGCGATCGTGGTCGGCTATCAACACCAGATGCAGCAGGTCTTCTTCAATCTGTTCCTGAATGCAGCGCAGGCGATGAAAGGTCACGGGACCATCACCGTCGTGACCGAGCGGATCCTCCCTGCCGAGATCGGTGTCACGATCAGCGACACCGGCGTCGGAATCCCGCCGCTCCACCTGCATCGGATCTTCGAGCCTTTTTTCACGACCAAGCCGCGCGGCGACGGCATGGGTCTCGGGCTCGCGATCAGCAACGAGATCGTCGAGGAACACGGTGGCAGCCTGGTCGCGGGGAACAACGCATCCGGCGGAGCGCTCTTCCAGCTCCGGCTGCCGCTGGCCGCCGGCAGCTGGGCGGACTGATCGATGAGATCGCCCACGCGGGTCCCGATCGCGCAGCTGCAGGGCGAGCGCATACTCGTCATCGAGGACGATGACTCGGTGCGCGAGTCGATCGATCTCCTGCTGACGTCGCAGAACTACGCGGTCACCGCCGTGGAGGCGATGCACGAAGGCATCGAGCGCGCCCGGTCGGCCGAATTCGATCTGGTCGTCACCGACCTGCGCCTGAAGGACAGCAACGGGCTCGCGGTCATCGCCGCCCTCCGGGATGCCCACGACACCACGCCGGTGATCGTGCTGACGGGGTTTTCCTCCGTCGAGAGCGCCGTGCAGTGCCTTCGTCAGGGCGCCGTCGACTACATCATCAAGCCGTACAACAACGAGGAGTTCCTGTACGCGGTGGGCCGCGCGGTCAGCGAGCGCCAGATGCGGCGCGAGAACGCGGCGCTCAAGCGCAATCTCCAGAGTGTCTACGCATCCAACCGGATCATCGGCGAGAGTCGCGGCATCAAGCGCGTGCTCGAGCTGATCCACCGCGTCGCCCCCACCGACGCGACGGTATTCATCCACGGCGAGAGCGGCACCGGGAAGGAGCTCGTCGCCCAGGCGATCCACAACGAGGGCCCGCGCGCCAGCGCGCCGTTCGTCCCGGTCAACTGCGGCGCGATTCCCAACGATCTCGTCGAGGCAGAGCTCTTCGGCCACGTCCAGGGCGCGTTCACCGGGGCGACCGCCGCGTCGGAGGGCCTGATCATGGAAGCCCACGGAGGAACGCTGTTCCTCGACGAGATCGTCGAGCTGCCACCGAATTTCCAGGTGAAGCTGCTCCGCGCAATCCAGGAGAAGGAGGTGCGTCCGGTCGGCGGAACCGAGACGCGCCGGGCGAATGTCCGCTTCGTGGCCGCCAGCAACAAGGACCTGAAGCAGGCCATCGCGCGCGGGGAATTTCGCGAGGACCTCTTCTATCGCCTCAACGTCATCAACATCTCGGTCCCGCCGCTGCGGGAGCGCGAAGGCGACGTCGATCTGCTGGTGAAGCATTTCATGAGTTATTACGGCAAGAAGATCGGCCGCCGGATCCGCAATCTCGACGCCAACTTCAAGAGCTTCGTCAAGACCTATCACTGGCCCGGCAACGTGCGCGAGCTGCAGAACCTGATCGAGCGTGCGGCGATTCTCACCGACTCGGACGTGTTGAGCTACGACGACATCGCCGATACGCCGCTGTCCATCGCCAGCCCGCCCGCCGCCACAGCGGGCGCCGCCAATCAGCCGTTGACCGTCGAGGATTACATCCAGCACATCGTCAAGACCTACCAGTCGACCCACAACGAGATCGAGCTCGCGCGGATGCTCGGAATCGGCCGCAAGGCGCTCTGGGTCCGCCGTCGGCGCTGGGCGATGGCACGCAGCCCGAAGGCCCCCGGGACCGGGGGGTGACGGCGCGATCGATGTGTCGTGATGCACGAAGAGTGTTTCTTTGCGAAACCTCGCGGAAGCTCCGACCGGTCCCGGCTGCGCGCGCCCGAAGCGAAAGCGCGCTCCGGCAGCGGCATGCAATTTGCTGTAGATCAAAGTCGTGCTTGTTCAACGTATCCACGCCAACCCAGGAGGCAACGATGGCCGAAGCTCCCGCAGCACCGAAGCGCAAGAAAGTAACGATCCCGATGCTGATGGAGAAGAAGAAAAAGAAGGAGCCCATCGTCCAGCTCGCGGTGTACGACTACGAGAATGCGATCGTCGCCGATCGTCTCGGCATCGACATCCTCTGCGTCAGCGATACCGGCGGAATGGTCCTGTTCGGACACGAGTCCACGACGTCCGTAACGTTCGAGGAAGTGATGTTCATGGCCCAGGCCGTCAAGCGCGGCTCGCAATACGGGCTGCGCATGGTCGACATGCCCTACATGAGCTTCCATCTCTCGCCGCAGCAGGCCGTCGACAACGCGGCCCAGTACGTTGCGAAGGCCGGCGCGGAGGTCATGAAGTGCGAGGGTAACATTCACCACGCGAGGAACATCGAGGCGATCGTCAAGGCGGGCATACCGGTGCAGGGCCACATCGGCATCTGCCCGATGCGCATGGCGCAGCTCGGCGGCTTCGCGGCCCAGGGCAAGACGGCCGATCGCGCCAAGGAGCTCATCGACGACGCGATGGCGTTCGTCGACGCGGGCTGCTTCTCGATCATGACCGAGGTCGTGACCTCGGAGGTGTCCCAATACCTCGCCGAGACCCTGTCCGTTCCGGTGATCAGCCTCGGCTCCGGCAACACGTCCGACGGTGTCCACATCATAGGCTCCGACCTCTTCCATCTCTACGAGAAGCACACGCCGCGCCATTCGAAGATCTACTGCGATCTCGTTCCGATCCTCGAGAAGGGTTACGGCGAATACATGGACGACGTCAAGAACCGGCGCTACCCGGCGAAGGAGCACACGGTTTTCATGAAGGAAGAGGAGCTCGCCAAGTTCAAGCAGATGGTCGGCTGGCAGAGCTGATGTGAGGGCCGAGAGCGCAACCCTGGCGGGAGCGTCGCCGCTCGCGGCGATCGCGACCGCCAGCTTCTTCTCGTCGCTGACAGAGGCGCAGCGCAGGAGCGTGGCCAGCGTCGCGAGGCTGCTCGAGTTCCCGAGCGGCAGCAACATCTACAAGCTCGGGGAGAAGGCGGAATGCTGCTACGTGCTGGTTCGCGGCATCGTTCGCTTCAACCTCGCTCTCGGCAACCGGACGGCGTCGGCCGGGGAGATCATCCGCACCGGTGAGTTCTTCGGCTGGGCGGCGCTGATCCGGTCCGCGCAGTCCAGGATCGCCACCGCGTCGTGCATGACGTCCTGCGGCGTCGTCGCCATCGAAGGCCAGGCGCTGCTGGATCTGATGGATCGCGACCATTCGCTGGGTTACGCCATCATGAGTCGCGTGAGCCTGCTGATCGCCAGCACGATCACCGCGCTCGTCACCGGTTGAAGGCGATCCGCGACGACGGTGCCGGGGCGAGCGGTCGCGCCGCGGTACCCGCCGCCGGTCGGTAGCGGAAAGGCTCCCCGATGACGATCGCACTGGCCGCGGTTTCGCTCGTGGTGGGCGCCCTGATCGGCGCCGTCGGGATCGGCGGGATCCTCCTGATCCCCGGACTGGTCGTGCTCGGCCAGCTTCCGATCCACACCGCGAGCGCAACCGCGCTCTTCACGTTCCTGTTCACCGGCGCGCTCTGCGCGTGGCTGTTTGCGCGTCGCGGCAGCATCGACTGGCGCGCGAGCCTCCCGGTCTGTGCCAGCGCGCTGGCCTTCAGCTACATCGGCGCGTTCGTCAACTCGCTCACCAACGCGGCGCTGCTCGACAGGATCATCGGCACCGTCATCGTGCTCGCCGGAATCAACGTGCTGGTCCCGGTCCGGGGGCTTTCCAGCCGGGCGCAGGCGACCCGGCGCACGCCGTTGCTCGCGCTGGTCGGAGCCGCAGCGGGATTCGGGTCCGGGCTGACCGGGGCCGGAGGTCCGCTGTTCTCGGTCCCCATCATGCTGGCCCTCGGCTTCCCTCCGCTGATGACAATCGGCGTGAGCCAGATCCTCCAGCTCGTCTCCGCCGGCTCGGGGACGCTTGCGAATCTGGCGTATGGAAAGTTCAACTACGGGGTCGCGCTGTTGATCATTCCGTTCGAGCTGATCGGCGTCGCGATCGGCGTCGCAGTCGCCCATCGGGCGAACGTGGCCCACCTGCGCCGTGCCGCGGCCTGGCTCTGCATCGTTGCGGGTACCTTCGTCCTGATCCGCGGGGCATGAGGCGCACGCCACTTGCTGATCTCGCACTTCGAGGAGCGCGGCGTCGCGCTGACGAAGCTCCCGGACGGGAGCAGCGTTCCGCTCGTCTTCTCGGACGCACAGCGGGAGCATCTCGCGACGCGGCGGGGCGTGGGGCTGTTCGATTTCTCGTTCATGGGCTGGTGGGCGGTCACCGGACGCGACGCGCTGGCGTGCCTGCAGCGCCTGCAGACGCGCGATCTGCGACAGCTGCAGCCCGGACGGCTGTGCTACACCCTCCTGTGCCGCGAGGACGGCAGCGTGTTCATCGATGCCACCGTCTGGTGTCATCGTCCTGACCGGTACTGGCTCTTCACCGGTCGGCGCAGCGATCTCGCCCATCTGCAGCGATGCGCGCAGGACTTCGACGTCGCGATCGCCCCCCTGGCGCAGAGTCACGCGGTGATCGCGATCCAGGGACCCGCCAGCGCCGCGCTGCTCGGGCAGGCACTTCCCGGAAGCGTCGATTCGCTCTCCTATTTCGGTTTTCGCCGCCACGCCATCGACGGCGGCGAGGCGTGGGTGGGCAGGCTCGGCTACACGGGCGAACCGGGCTACGAGCTGCTGGTGGCGGCACCGGACGCCCTGCGGGTATGGAGACGCCTCGCGAGCGTGCCCTTCGGCCCCGAACGCCTCGAATGTGGCATGCAGGCAGCGAACGCGCTGCGCATCGAGGCCGGGTACATCCATTTCGCGCACGAGCTCGCGCAGCCCGCCTTTCCCGCCGAGCTCGGGATGTCGCACCTGGTTCGGGCCGGGGGCGGGGAATTCATCGGCCGCGGGGCGCTCCGCCATTCGCAGATGAACTCCAAACGGATCAGCGGCGTCACCCTCGATCGTTCCGCCGCGATGCGCGCGCCTGCGGGCTACGAAGGGCGCCGAACCGTGCAGCTCACCAGCGAAGCGTTCTCGCCCGTGTTCGGGCGAACGCTCGGACTGGCGTTCGCCGAGCGCGACACCGGACTGGCCGACGTGGTCTACACCGGGGATGGGCGGAGGGGACGCGTCGCCCGCCTTCCGTTCAGGGACCCGATGCGCAGACTGGTGCGTTGGGGGACGCCCGGCCCCGCGGCATAGCGCGACCGGACACGGGGCGGCCGGCCGCAGCGAGACCGCGTCCCCGCCGCTAACCCGCGGCCGCCGCCACCTTGCCCGCGGCCGGCATCTGGATGGCCGCGAACCGCTCCGCGGACTGTATGGTGTTCACCAGCAGCATGGTGACGGTCATCGGACCGACACCGCCCGGGACCGGCGTGATGTACGAGGCCTTTTCGCGCACGGCTTCGAAGTCGACGTCGCCGACGAGACGCCCGTCCGCCAGGCGATTGATCCCGACGTCGATGACGACGGCGCCGGTCTTCACCATCGGCGCGGTGATCACGTTCGGCTTGCCGACGGCAACCACCAGGATGTCGGCGAGAATGGTGAACTGCGCGAGATCGCGGGTCTTGATGTGCGTGATGCAGACCGTCGCGTCCTTCTTCATCAGCATCATCGCCATCGGCTTCCCGACGATGTTGCTGGCCCCGACGACCACGACATTCTGACCCGAGATCGGGATGTTGCTGTACTCGAGCATGCACTGGACGCCGAACGGGGTGCACGGCGGGAACACCGTATCCCCGGCAACCAGCGCGCCCACGTTGTAGAGGTTGAAGCCGTCGACGTCCTTCTCGACCGCGATGGCCTCCAGCAGGCGCCGGCTCTCGAAATGGGCCGGCAGCGGCAGCTGGACGAGTATCCCGTGTATCGCCGGGTTCGCATTCAGCCGCGCGATCGTGTCCAGCACCTTCTGTTCCGGCGCGTCCGCCGGAAACTCGTGCTTCTCGGAATGGATGCCCATGTCGGCGCAGGCCTTGGTCTTGTGCCGGACATAGACCTGCGAGGCCGGATTGTCGCCGACGATGATCACCGCCAGCCCGGGCTGGATTCCCCGCGCCTGCAGCGCGTCCACCCGGTGCTTCCACTCGGCACGCACGCGCTTCGCGATCTCGTTGCCGTCAATGATCTTTGCTGTCATGGTCGAGGCGTTCCAGTTGGCGCTGCGCTAGGCCCCTTGCGGATGGAAGAAGCCCTTGCCGATGAAGAGTGCGATGCTGATGCCCATGAGCACGTACGCCGCCCGGTTCATCCGTGCGATCCACAGCGGATTCGGGTTGCGGCGGCCCTGGAGAACCATCGCCAGCAGCGAGGCGATGCCGCCCAGCACGGCGAAACCGACGATCACTTCACGGGAGAGCAGCAGGCGCATGATGCGGGTTCGGGACCTGAACCGTCATTCCTTCCTGGTCCGCAGCCGCTTCGAATACGCCTCGATGAAGTCGGCTGCGGCCTTGCTCCCGCCGGCAAACGACTTCATCGCCTCTTCGTGCAGCAAGGACAGCGCCTCCATCTTGACCTCGTTGGCCCGGTCGTCGTCGACCAGGCTGACGATGTCGCGCGGCCGCGGAATGTCGACCTCGACGACCGACCTCACCTGCGTCGGAACGTTGGTCATGATCAGCAGCCGGTCGGCCAGGAAGATCGCCTCGTCGATGTCGGTGGTGATGAAGAAGTTGGTGCGACCCGATTCCTCGTACAGGCGGGAGTAGTACTCCCACATCAGCTCCTTCGACATCGCGTCAAGGCCGCGGAAGGGCTCGTCGAGGATCATGACTTCGGGATTGTTGATCATCGCGCGCGCGAGCTCGGCGCGCCGCTGCATCCCGCCCGAAAGCTGCGTCGGGTACTTCTTCCGGAACGCGCGCAGCCCCACCTTGTCGAGGAGCATCTCGGCGAGCGAGCGAGCTTCCTTGGTGTCCTCGCCGCGGGCCCGCGGGCCGTACATGATGTTGTCGTAGGTCGTCATCCACGGGAACAGCGCACTCTCCTGGAATACGACGAGCCGATCCTTGCCCGGGCCGGTGACGGGCTTTCCATTGATCTTGATCGACCCGCTGGTCGGCTTCTCGAAACCGGCGAGCAACCGGATCAAGGTGCTCTTGCCGCAGCCCGAAGGTCCGATCATCACCGTCAGCTTGCCGCGCTCGATCGTGAACGAGCAGCCCTTGACGACCTCCTTGATGAACTGGCCCTCGCCATAGGACTTGCCGACGTCCGAGACGACGATCTCGCCCGGCTGGATCTTTGCTGACAGCGACGTTCCCGAAGCTTTCTCGACAGCGCTCATGCCGGCTCCTAGCGCGTTCTCAGCCATGGCGTCAGGTAGCCTCCGAGCATGCGCAGCAGTTCGCTGCAGATATAGCCCGCGATGCCGATGCTGATCATCCCGACCACGATCTGCTCGTAGGCACCGCCGACGTACGAGTTCCAGATGAAGTAGCCGAGCCCGCCGCCGCTGCCGCCCGCCTGGCCGCCGCCTCCGGAAATCATCTCGGCGGCGACCACGACGTTCCAGGTGATTCCCATGCCGACGGCCGACCCGACGACGATCGAAGGCACCGTCGCAGGCAGGACGATGCGCCGGAACGTGTCCCACTTCGATGCGCCCATCGCCTGCGCCGACTGGAAGTAGCGCACGTCGATCGATTTCGCCCCGCCCAGCACGTTGATCACCACGGTGAAGAACGCGCCCAGGAACGTCACGAAGGTGATCGACAGCTCCTGCGTCGGCCAGAAGATGATCGACGCCGGAACCCAGGCCAGCGGCGGGATCGGCCGCAACATCTCGAACGTCGGGAAGAACGTGTCGTTGAAGTTGCGGCTCACCGCCATCAGCAGCCCGAGCGGGATGCCGATGACCATCGCCGTCAGGAAGCCCGCGAGCACGCGCAGGAGGCTCAGGTACCAGCTCTGCCAGTAGCCGGGATCGCCGAGGAGCCCGATCCACACATGCAGCACCGCAGTGGGCGCCGGAATGTTGCCGACCCATGGGACCGCGAATCCGAACCACTGCTTGGAGCGCGCCCCGACCTCCCACAGCGCGACGAAGACCAGGATCGAGATCAGCGCCCGCAGCGTGGAGCGATGGAAGAAGAACCGCCGGGCAGTGGACATTCGATCAGCCCTCCCTCTCGCCGGCCTCGAAGGACTTGCGGGCTTCCTCGTGCACGGCTTCGATCGTCTGGTCCATCAGCTCGCGGAACCGCGGCGTGGTGAGCACGCTGTAGTCGCGCGGGTGGGGGATGTCGACGTCCAGGATCAGCTTGGGCCGGCACGGCCGCGAGGTCATGATGACCAGCCGGTGCCCGAGGAAGATCGCCTCCTCGAGATCGTGGGTGATGAAGAAGATGGTGACGTTGTTCTTGTAGTAGATCTCGAGCAGCGCCTCGTGCATCACCGATTTCGTCAGGGAATCGAGGGCGCGGTACGGCTCGTCGAACAGGAGGACCTTCGGATCGTTCATCAGCGCGCGCACGATCTCGACCCGGCGCCTGAGGCCCGAGGAGACCTCGCCGGGATAGTTGTGCTCCGTTCCGCTGAGTCCGGCATCGGCCATCATCGCCCGGGCCTTCTCGTAGGCCTCCTTCTTCCGCATCTTCCCCTGCATGACGACGCCGAAAGCGACGTTCTCGAGGTTGGTCTTCCAGGGAAAGAGCGCTCCGTTCTGGAATACGACGATGCGGTCCGGCCCGGGATCCGCCAGCGGCTTGCTCGGGCCGCAGAGAAGCTCGCCGTCGAGATGGATCTCCCCCGACGTGATGCTGTGGAAGCCGGCGATCGCGTTGAGCAGCGTTGTCTTGCCGCAACCGGACGGCCCGACGATCATGCAGATCTCTCCCGCCGCGATGTCCAGCGTGCAGTGGTCGACCGCCATGATCGCGGCGCGGTCGGGGTCGTAGACCTTGACCACGTCCCTGATGCAGATCGCGCCCTGCGTCCTGGCCCCGCGCGCGGGGGCGGTCATCGTTGGTGCCAGCATCACCGTCCCCCGAGGGCAAGTTCGCGAACGCGCCACTGCATCATGTAATCGCCGACGACGCGAACCATTGCGCTCGTGACATAGCCGACGGCCCCGAGAGTGATCATTCCGATCACGATCGTCGGGTAGCGCACCATCGTGTACGACGTGTTGATGACGTAGCCGAGGCCGAATTGCCCGGAGACCATCTCGGCGGCGACCAGCGAGAACCACGCGACCCCGACCGAGATCTGCAGTCCGGTGAAGATGTACGGCATCGCACCGGGAACGATGACATGCCGGAACACCTGCATCTTGCTCGCCCCCAGGCAGTCGGCCGCGCGCGTGTAGGACTCGTCGATCGATTCGACGCCAAGCATCGTGTTGAGGGCCGTGGCGAAGAACGATGCGAGAAACGTCAGGAAGATCACCGGGGTCTCCGAGCCGGAGAACATCAGGATCGCGAGGGGGACCCAGGCCAGGACCGGGATCGGACGCAGCATCTCGAATACCGGGAAGACGTATTCGCGGAATGTCCTCGACCAGCCCAGGAACAGCCCGAGCGGAACCCCGAGCGCCGTGGCGAGGAAGAATGCGATGCCGACGCGGCGCACGCTCACCCAGATGTGCTCGTAATACTCGGGCGTGTAGAACGACAGCCCGTAGGTCGGGTTCTTGCTGAACCACTCCTTGAACACCACGGTGAGCCCCGGCATCTCGCGAAACCGCGGGAGCTTCCACACCTCGACCGACAGGTACCAGAACCCCAGGAACAGCGCGAACCCGAGGAGCATCAGGAGCGGCTTGGGGCTGCGCAGCCAGCGCGACATCCGGAACATCGTCAGCGCGAGTCCGGTCGCCTGCCCCTGCGGCCGGGGCGCGGCCGCCGGCGCATCCGGCCGGGACGGGTCGGGCGCGGCAATCTGCGCCGCCGCCGCCGGCGCGCCGAATTCGCGCGTGATCATCGTGGCGAAGCGGCTCATCACCACCTTCGCCGTCGCCGGATCCTCGTTGAGGCGCTCGATCAGCGCCGCACCGTTGATGCGGATGACCTCGGCGGTCTCGACGCAGGTCGCCGTGGCGAGCCGCACCCGCTTGTCCTGCCCGAGCACGGCCGCCCATCCGTAAACGTCGCCGCTGTGCATCACGCGGTTGCGCTCGACCGTGGTCGGCGTCTCGGACAGGAGGTGCTCGACCGCGCCCGACACGACGACGTACACGTCGTCGGCCTTGTCGCCCGCGCGGTAGATCACCTCTCCGGCGCGATAGGAGAACGGCCGCGAGACGCCGGCGACCGACTGCAGCATGCTCTCCGAGATGACCTGGAAGGGCATGGTGCGCTTCAGAAGCCGGACGATGAGCTGCTCGGCTTCCCTCGACGGCGGTGACTGCATGCTAGCGGCGTGCTCGCGAAACATCTTGCGCCTCGATGGTTCCGGTATCGGGCCCGGTCTCGAACCTGATTTCGACGACGGCGGGCTGCTCCATCATGAAGACACCCGCCGCGCCGGCCCCGCCGCCCGGGCGACGAGGCCGACACTGCCCAGCTGCGACGGTAGCACCGGGGAAACGAACCCGGGACCCGCGCTCGACGCGTGCCGGAATCCCTTCACTTGAAGGCGGACTCGGGCAGCCCCCTGACCTGGGCGATCGGAGCGGTCAGGTGCCGCTCCTTGAGAATCTCCTGCGTGAACTGCGGCATCACCGCATCCGGGCGGAGCTTGTCGACGTTGATGCTCTTGATCGAATGCAGGAACGTCGTCGCGCGGTTGATGAGCTCCATCGACGCCGGCGTGAACGTGTACTCGTAGGAGTTGCGGATCGGATCACCCCCCTCCGAGGCCGGGTACTCGCCGTACAGCGACATCCACATCACCTTCTCGCTGAAGCCCGTCGTCTGCGAGACGGCCATCTTCGCGACTTCCATCGCGTTCTTGGGATCCGCCGCGTAGAGCTGGGCGTCGAGCTCGGCATTGAGCCATCCCTTGACGACATCCGGACGTTGCTTGATCAGATCGTCGCGCATCGCCAGCATTCCGGCGTCGTTCTCGTCCACGGTGGCGCCGGACGCTACGCGCCGGGCGAGGCCCTCGGCAACCAGCCGGGAGGCGGTCGGCTCCCAGATCACGGCCGCATCGAGCTTTCCCGCGCGCAGGCCGCTGGTGATCACCTCGATGCTCTGGTTCAGGTACGCAGCCGGCTCGATCTTCTCCTTCTTGAACACGGCCTGGGCGAAGCGGTCGGTGCAGCTCCCCTTGGGAACGGCCACCTGCTTGCCGTTCAGCCACTGCAGCGCGGCCTTGGGCGTGGCGAATTGCGGGGCATCCTTCCTCACGACGAAAATGTTGCACTGATCGTGCGCCAGCCCGAGCATCGCCACCAGGCGGACGTCGGCGACGCTCTCCTTCGTCGTCGATACGATCGCGGGCATGTCACCCATGTACCCGATGTTCTCCTTGCCCGCGAGCATCGCGTTGACGACGATCGCGCCCTGCAGGCCGACCTGGAATTCGACGGTCGATCCCGCCGGCAGGTACTTCTTCCACAACTCCTTGCCGCGCATCACGACCCCGGACCAGGACTGGGTGTAGTACGGCTGGTAGCCGACGACGAGATGCACCGGCGTTCCGGGCTTCCCGTAGTCGATGTCGGCGGCGAGCGCCGGGCTGGCGATCGATGCCGCGAAAATGCAGGTGAGAGCGGCCAGGGCTGTTCCGGCACGGCGAAGCAGGCGGGATTCCAAGGTGATCCTCCTAGTGGGTCTGGTTGACGTCATCGATCCACGCGTCCCCGTTGTTGTTGTTGTTGTAAAGCCGCGCGGGTCTCACACACGATGCAACTTGGTGCGAACAACGATCGCCCGTGGCGATCAGGTAACGAAGGCAGCGTTCATTTCGCTCCCGAAAGGGTCAGGTACCGGGTGACAAGGCTCGAAAGCTTGCGCATCACGTTGAAGCCGGACGCAGGATCCGCCTCCAGGACCTTGAGAGTCTCCTTTCCACTCATGCGCAGGACGACCGATTTCTCCAGACAGGACGCGCGCGCGATGCGGCTCGGCTGGTGCTCGAGCATCGCGTTCCAGCCGAACACCTCGCCACGCCGCAGCATGAAGCCCGCAGACGTCGTGCGCTCCTCGCGGCCGATCAGGAATTCCACGCGTCCCGACTCGAGTATGTAGAGGTCGTCGGCAGGGTCCCCGATGTCGTAGAGTGCGCTGCCGGCCTCGTGTTCCTCGCGGCGCGCAATCGCGTTCAGCCTGACGAGGGTTTCGTCCGACGCGGCGGTGAAGATCTCGGCTGCCTGCAACGCCGTGGTCTGCACGACGAAGATGTCGCCGTCGGCAACCTCGAGCTGGTAACGCTCGAGCGGGGCCTCCGCCAG
>DAHUXO010000059.1 GCA_027307095.1 Betaproteobacteria bacterium
ATGCACGGTCGCGATCTCGGCGGACAGCATGGACGAGCTCGTCGATGCCGCGACCCAGCACGCGGTGCTGGTCCACAAACACCAGGATTCACCCGAGTTACGCCAGCAGATCCGCGCCAGCGTGCGCGAGGGAAATCCAGCTGCGTGAAACACCCGCCGGCGCTGCCGCGGCCCGGAGCGGCTCGGCAGCGCCCCCCGCATCCGTTGCCGCTGCCGGCGCCTCTGCTCTGGGGGCCCCTGCCGGCTCGGCCCCCCACGCCTGCCGCAGGCCGTACCGCGTCGCGGTGGCGGTCGGTGACGCCTCCGGAGCAATATTGCATTATGCATCATAGGGTTGCATCGACCACTTGGAATTGCGCCGGATGCCCTGACCTTGCTTTGCAGGGCGGGATCGCGGATAATCCAAGATTCGCCTGACCGTCAGGATCCCGAGCCGGATCCCGTCGACGCGGTCAACGGCACCACACCGATGGCATCACCCAACGGCGATTCGCGGACGACGCGCATCGCCCGCAAACGAGGCGCGCAATGAAGACCGACATCCATCCGAATTACAGCGAAATCCAGGTCAGCTGCAGCTGCGGGACCACGTTCACGACGCGCTCGACCATCGACAAGCCGTTGCACGTGGAAGTCTGCTCCTCGTGCCATCCTTTCTATACCGGCAAGCAGAAGGTCATGGACACCGCCGGCCGCGTCGAGAAGTTCCGCCAGCGCTACGGCAGCAAGACGGCCACGCCGTCCGCCTGATCGCCGGGTTATCATCCGCGCAGTCGCAAAAAGGCAGCTTCGGCTGCCTTTTTCGTTGCCGCGACGACCCGTTGCCGCCATCCTCCTGTCATGCGCAGCCCACCCAGCCCCGCAATGCGTCCCACCGAAGTGGCGCGGCTGAGCCCATCGGAGCCCTACCGCCTCTGGAAACAGGCCGGATTGCTGCTGCTCGCCGCCGCCTGGATCGCGCTCGGCCTAGTCGGCCACGACCCGTGGAAGTTCGACGACGCCACCAACTTCGGCATCGCCTGGGAAATGAACCAGAGCGGCGACTACGTCGTTCCGCGCCTCGCTGGCGAAGTGTACCTCGCGCAGCCGCCGCTCCTCCCCGCGATGGCCGCCGTCTCGCAGAGCCTGCTGTCGCCGCCGCTCGAGCCTTTCGATGCCGCGCGACTGGTCGCCGGGCTGGTGCTGGCGCTGACGCTGCTGTTCAGCGCCCTCGCGAGCCGCGAGCTCGCGGGGCGCGAATTCCGCTGGCTCCCTGTCCTGATGCTGATCGGGACGGTCGGGCTGTGGGACCGCGGGCACGTGCTGTCCGGGGAGCTGGGTGCGATGGCGGGCATCGCGATCGCTCTCTACGGCTACGCCCTGGCGCTGCGCCGCCCGGCTGCCGGCGGCGGCTGGATCGGACTGGGGGCAGCGATGGCGTTCCTGAGCGAGGGAATCCAGGCGCCCGCGTGGCTCGCGGTGACCTCGGCACTGCTGCCGTTCCTGGGCGCCGCCTGGCGCCGGCGCGAGTACGCGATCGCGCTGACGGTCGCGGTGGTCGTTGCTGCGGGGCTCGCCGCACCCTGGATCGTCGCGCTCGATCTGCGCGGCGGGGCGCTGCTCGACACGTGGATCGACGGACAGCGGCTTTCGGACTTCATTGCGATCCCGGGCGGCGCCTCGAGCGCCGAGCCCCTCTACTTTCTGCGCAACATCCTCTGGTTCGCATGGCCATCGCTGCCGCTGGTCGCATGGACGCTGTGGACCCGCAGCCGCGGATTCAACGGTGGACTCGCGCAGCCTGCGGTGCAGATTCCGGGGATCCTCTCGGTCGTGGTCTTCGCCAACCTGCTGGTGACCCCCGATCCCAAGCTGATCCAGGCACTGCCACTGGTCGTCCCGCTTGCCCTGCTCGCGACGCTGGAGGTCGATTCGCTGAGGCGAGGGTATTCGGCGGCGCTGGACTGGTTCGGCATCCTCACCTTCGGCCTGCTCGCGATCGTCGTCTGGGGCGTGTGGATCGATGCCAGGCTCTACGGCATGCCGCAGGCGGTGGCTACGCTGTTTCGCGACACCGAGACGGGTTTCCGGCCGAGCTTTCACCTGAGCGCGGTCGCGGCCGCGCTGGTCCTGACGCTGCTGTGGATCGCACTGGTGCGCCCGGCCCGGCGCAGCAACCGTCGCGCGCTGCTCAACTGGGCCGCGGGCGTCACGCTCGTCTGGTGCCTCTACTCGACGATCTGGCTACCCTATCTCGACTCCCGCCGCTCCTATCGCCATCTGGTCGAGAGCGTGAAAGCGCATCTTCCCGCGCAGGGATGCATCGCCAGCCGGAACCTCGGTGATCCGCAGCGCGCCCTTTTCGACTATTTCGCCGGGATCATCACCGTGCGCGAGGAAGTGGACGCGACCAACGATTGCCCGGCGCTGCTCGTGCAATACGGTCCGCAACAGGGCCCTCCGCCACCGCTCGCAGGCTGGCGCGTCGAATGGGCCGGAAGCCGGCGCGGCGACGCGACCGAGCGCTATGTGCTCTACCTGAAGGACGCAGCGTGAAATTCATCGACGAAGCCATGATCGAGGTGCTGGCCGGCGACGGGGGCAACGGCGCCGTGTCGTTTCGCCGCGAGAAATTCATCCCGCGCGGGGGCCCGGACGGCGGCGACGGCGGCCGCGGTGGCAGCATCTTCGCGATCGCCGACCGCAACATCAATACGCTGATCGACTACCGCTATGCACGAATCCACCGTGCCAAGCGTGGCGAGAACGGCCGCGGAGCGGACCAGTACGGCCGCGGCGCCGAGGACGTTGTCCTGCGCATGCCCGTCGGCACCGTGATCACCGACGCCGACACCGGAGAGGCGATTGCCGACCTCGACCGCGACGGCGCGCGCGCGCTGGTGGCAAAGGGCGGCAAGGGCGGGCTGGGCAACCTGAACTTCAAGTCCAGCGTCAATCGCGCGCCGAGCCAGGCAACGCCCGGCGAGACCGGCGACAAGCGTCGCCTGCGTCTCGAGCTGAAGGTGCTCGCCGACGTCGGCCTGCTGGGGATGCCCAACGCCGGGAAGTCGACGCTGATACGCGCAATTTCCGCGGCCCGGCCCAAGGTTGCCGATTACCCGTTCACCACGCTCGCACCGCAACTCGGCGTCGTGCGCACCGACGAGGGCCGGAGCTTCGTCGTCGCCGACATCCCGGGCCTGATCGAAGGTGCAGCCGAGGGCGCGGGACTCGGGCATCAGTTCCTGCGGCACCTGCAGCGCACGCGGTTGCTGTTGCACCTGGTCGACATCGCGCCGCTCGATCCGGATGCGAATCCGGTGGCCGACGCCCGCGCGATCGTCGAAGAGCTGCGCAAATACGATCCGGCGCTCCACGCCAAGCCGCGATGGCTGGTGCTGAACAAGCTCGACCTGGTCCCCGAAGCCGAGCGCGAGGCGCGCGCCAACGCGTTCGTGAGGAAATATCGCTGGAAAGGCCGGTGGTTCGGGATCTCGGCGATCGACGGCGGAGGCTGCCGCGAGTTGACCTTCGCGATCCAGGCGTGGCTGGACGAGAACCCGCAGGCGCCGGCGGAGGCTGCAGTGGACGCCGGCGCGGAGGCGTCGGACGTTGCACCGCCACCGACCGGAGCGGTGATCGCCACGCCGGCCGCAGGCGAGCCCGTGGTGGTCAGGCCTGCACCGGTCGCGACCCGGCGCCGCCGCAGGGGAGCCGACAGGGAATGAGCGGGAGCCTCGTCGCAACGGCCACGCGGCTGGTCGTGAAGGTCGGATCGACCCTCGTCACCAACGAA
>DAHUXO010000060.1 GCA_027307095.1 Betaproteobacteria bacterium
CACCTCGGCCGTCTGCCGCGCGAACAGCTCCCCCTCGGCGAGCAGCGCGAGCGCCCCGGCCTGCGTCAGCGCATTGACGTTGTAGGGCGAGCGCAGCTTGTCGATCTCGGCGATCCACGCCGGGTGCGCCGCCGCGTAGCCCAGCCGCATCCCCGCCATGCCGACCTTCGACAGCGTGCGCACGACGACGAGATTGGGAAACTCGAGCACGCGCGGCAGAAATGCCGACGATGCATAGGCGACGTAGGCCTCGTCGACGACGGCGAGCCCCGGCGTCGCGCGGACGATGCGCTCGACGTCGGCCGGATCGAACAGCGTCCCGGTCGGATTGTTCGGCGAGGCGAGCCAGACCAGCGCCGGGCGCTCGCGCTCGATCGCGGCGAGCATCGCATCGCCGTCGAGCGTCAGGTCGGCACGCAGTGGCACCCCGACGTAGCGCATCCGCGCATGGCTCGCGTACGCCCGGTACATGACGAACGTCGGGTCGGGCGCGAGCACCACCGAACCGGGCTCCGCCACGGCGGTGGTGACGAGCTGCAGGATCTCGTCCGAGCCGTTGCCGAGCATCAGCCCGACGTCGTCGGGCAGTCGCAGGGCTGCGCGCAGCGCGCGCTTGACGGCGTCGGCGCCGCCATCGGGATAGCGGTTCAGAGGAACGTCCGCCAGCGCGGCGGCGAGCTTCCGCCTGACCGCCCCGGGGAGCGGGTACGGGCTCTCGTTGGCGTCGAGCTTGATCATGCCGTCGGCCTTGGCGACGGAATAGGCGCGAAGCGCGCGAACGTCGGCGCGGACCGTCGCGGTGATGCGCGCTGCGACCTCCTCGCCCGCGACGGCGAGACGCTGCGGGCGCGGATCGTTCATCGGTCCCGCCGCACCTCGGCCGACAGCGCGTGCGCGACCAGGCCTTCGCCGCGAGCGAGCGTCGAAGCCACGCCCGCGAGCATCCGCGCGGTGCCCGGCGCAATGCGCAGGACGCTGCTGCGTTTCTGGAAATCGTAGACGCCGAGCGGCGACGAGAAGCGTGCCGTGCGTCCGGTCGGCAGCACGTGGTTCGGACCGGCACAGTAGTCGCCCAGCGCCTCGCAGGAATGGTGGCCGACGAAGATCGCGCCGGCATGGCGCAACTGCGGCAGCAGGGCGTCGGGATCGCCGACCGCGAGCTCGAGGTGCTCGGGCGCGATCCGGTTCGAGATCTCGCAGGCTTCGGCGAGGTCGCGCACCTTGATGAGCGCGCCGCGGCGCCGGAACGACTCGGCGATGATGGCGGCGCGCGGCATCTGCGCGAGCCAGCGCTGCGCGCTCTCCGCGACGCGATCGATCAGTCCCGCGTCGGGCGTGATGAGGATCGCCTGCGCGAGCTCGTCGTGCTCGGCCTGCGAGAACAGGTCGATCGCGACCCAGTCGGGGTTGGCGGTGCCGTCCGCCAGCACCAGGATCTCCGACACGCCAGCGACCATGTCGATGCCGACGGTCCCGAATACGCGACGCTTGGCCGCCGCCACATAGGCGTTGCCCGGACCGCAGATCTTGTCGACCGCGGGAATCGTCGGCGTGCCGTAGGCGAGTGCCGCGATCGCCTGCGCCCCGCCGATCGTGAACGCGGACGACACACCGGCCACGTGCGCGGCCGCGAGCACCAGCGGATTGCGCGCTCCATGAGGCGTGGGCACGACCATGACGATCTCGCCGACGCCCGCCACGTGCGCGGGAATCGCGTTCATCAGCACCGACGACGGATAGGCCGCCTTGCCGCCGGGCACGTAGATGCCGACGCGATCGAGCGGGGTCACCCGCTGCCCGAGCTCGGTGCCGTCGTCCGTGCGCATGCTGAAGCCGCCACCGCGCTGGCGCTCGTGGAAATCGCGGATCCGCTGGGCAGCGATCGTCAGCGCGCCGCGCTCGGCGGCCGGAATCGCATCCCATGCTTCGCGCATCGCGTCGGCGCTGATCCGCAGGTCCGCGGCCTTCGCGACGCAAAGGCCGTCGAAGCGTGCCGTGTATTCGAGCAGCGCCGCATCACCGCGCTTGCGCACGTCGGCGATGATCGCCGCCACCGTGGCATCGACTGCGGGATCCTGGCCGGCCTCGAAGGCGATCAGCGCGTCGAGCTCGGCGGTGAAGCCCGGCGCGGATGAATCGAGCCGCCGCAGCGTGAGCACGGGGAGGGCGGCGCTCATCGCAGGCCTCCCGCGCCTGCGGCGCTCGCCGCTGCGCCGGCGCCGGCCGCCTCGACTGCGGCGGCAATTGCATCGATCAGCGGCTTCGCCTGCCCGCGCTTCAGCTTCAGCGCGGCGGGATTGACGATCAGGCGCGAACTGATCGGCATGATCTCCTCGACGACGACGAGGTCGTTGGCCTTGAGGGTGTTCCCGGTCGACACCAGGTCGACGATCGCATCGGCGAGCCCGGCCAGCGGCGCGAGCTCCATCGAGCCGTAGAGCTTGATCAGGTCGACATGCATGCCTTTGGCGGAGAAATGCTCGCGCGCGGTGCGGACGTACTTGCTCGCCACGCGCATCCGGGCGCCGCGCTGGATGCTGGTCGCCCAGTCGAAGCCCCGCTGCGTCGCGACCACCAGGCGGCAGCGCCCGATGCCCAGGTCCAGTGGCTGGTAGAGCCCTTCGCTGCCGTGCTCCAGCAGCACGTCCTTGCCGGCGACCCCGAGGTCGGCCGCACCGTACTCGACGTAGGTCGGGACGTCGGATGCGCGCAGGATCACCACCGCGACGCCCGGGCGGTTGGTCGCGAGGATCAGCTTGCGCGACTCGCGCGGGTCCTCGACGGGCGTGATTCCGGCCGCTGCCAGCAATGGCAGCGTTTCGTCGAGGATGCGCCCCTTGGACAGCGCAATCGTGATCGTGGACACGGGATCGGTGCGGAGGCCGGGCCGTGAATGGCCCGCAATCGCGCATTTTACCCTCCGACGCGGTCCGGGGCGGCGCCAACGGCGCGATGGGGTGCGTCGCGATCCCAGGCGAGCCGCCCGGCGACGTAGGTCGCGCGGATCGCCCGATCGTCGCCCAGGGCCATCTGCACGCCGAGCGCCTCGTCGACGTCCGCGACGTAGCGCATCCGGAAATCGATCAGCGGCGTCGAGCGCAGGTCGAGCACGACGAGGTCGGCGTCGCGCCCCGGCTCGATCGAGCCGGTCTGCGCGTCGAGGTCGAGCGCCCGCGCCGCGCCGCGCGTGGCCAGCCACCACGCGCAAGCCGGCGCCAGCGGATGACCGGAAAGCTGCGCGACCTCGCTTGCGGCCTGCATCGTGCGCAGCATCGAGAAGCTCGTGCCGGCACCGAGATCCGTTCCCAGCGCAACCTGGACCGGACGCCGCGCGGCCAGCGCCCGGTGCAGCGGAAACAACCCGCTGCCCAGGAAATTGTTCGACGTCGGGCAATGCGCGAGCGCGGTGCCGGTCTGCGCGAGCAGCTCGAACTCCCCCTCGTCGAGGTGGATCCCGTGCGCGTAGATCGCGCGCGGGCCGAGCAGTCCGAAATGCGCGTAGACGTCGAGGTAGCGCGCATGCGCCGGATAGAGCGCGCGCACCCAGTCGACCTCGGGCCGGCTCTCGGCGACGTGCGACTGCAGGTACGCCCCCGGCGTCTCGCGCCACAGCGTTGCCGCGAGCTCGAGCTGCGCGGGGCTCGACGTCGCGGCGAAGCGCGGCGTCACCGCGTAGGCCAGCCGTCCTCGGCCGTGCCAGCGCCCGATCAGCGCCTTGCCCTCGTCGTAGCCGCGCTGCGCGTCGTCGCACAGCGCCGCCGGCGCGTTGCGGTCCATCAGCACCTTGCCGGCGATCAACCGCAGGCCGTGCTGCTGCGCTGCCTCGAACAGCGCGTCGACCGACTGCGGATGGACGGTTCCGAACACCGCCGCGGTCGTGATTCCGTGGCGCAGGTTCTCGGTCACGTAGCGCGTCGCGACGTCGCGCGCGTAGCCGAGGTCGCGGTATTGCTCCTCGGCCGGGAACGTGCAGGCGGTCAGCCAGTCGAGCAGCGCCTTCCCGCCCGCGCCGATCACCGGAAGCTGCGGGTAGTGGACGTGCGCGTCGACGAAGCCGGGGCCGATCAGGGCGTCGGGGTAGCTCGCGATGGGCGTGCCGGGGGGAAGCCGCGCGGCGACTTCCTGTGCCGGGCCGCAATCGACGATGCGCCCGTCCGCCATCGCGACGATCGCGTCGGGCTCGTAATGACGTGCGCCTGCGCCTTCGGTGAACGGGTTGCCACGAAATGCGTAGAGCCCGCCGCGGACCGCGTTCACCTGTCCTGCCATCCTCATCGGCATCGTCGTGCCTCCTCGGCGCTACTGGCGTGCGGTGCGGACGTTCGGAGGATTGGGGACGCCGGCGTTGCTGCGAAACGGATTGATGTCGAGACCGCCGCGACGGGTGAAGCGCGCGAGTACGGTCAGCGCCTCACAGCGGCAGCGCGCGGCGACGTCGACGAAGATCCGCTCGACGCAATGCTCGTGGAAGCCGGCATGGCAGCGATACGACACGAGGTAGCGCAGCAGCCCCCGGCGATCGATCCGCGGGCCGCGATAGGCGATCTGCACCGACGCGATGTCGGGCTGGCCGGTCACCGGGCACACCGAGCGGAACAATCGCGTCGTCAGCGTCTCGGCGACGATCGCACTGCCCGCCCGCAGCAGCGCCGGGTCGACGTCGTAGGCGTCGCAGGCGACCGGCAGCTCGTCCAGGCTCTCGCCGTCGAGCTCGCGGAGCGCCTGCGCGGCGAAGGCTTCGGGGCCTTCGAGCCTCACCGCCACCGGCGCACCGGCCGCGGCCGACAGGTCGCGAGCGAGCGTAGCGGCAACGTCGTTGCGCCCCGCGTAGCGCGTCAGCGCCAGCGACCCAAGGTAGAGCTTCACCGATTTCGACTCGATGATCGACGGCGAATCGATCGGGACCTCGAAGCTGGCCAGCGCGACCTCCGGCTTGCCGCGCGGGTCGAGCCACGTCAGCTCGTAGGCCGTCCACTGATCGACGCCTGCGAACGGCAGCCGGTCCCGGATCCCGAGTGCGGCGCGCTGCGGTGCGCGCGCCACCGGGTAGAGCTGTGCCGGGGCGTAGTGGTCGGGATAGTCGGTCGCATGCCCGAGCGCCGCACCCGGCAGCTCGCCCGCACCGATGTCCGCTGCGGTCATTGGACGCGGCGAATGCGCGCGCCGAGCGCGGAGAGCTTGTCCTCGAGCCGCTCGTAGCCGCGGTCGAGGTGGTAGATGCGGTCGATCGTCGTCGGTCCGTCGGCGACCAGTCCCGCGATGACCAGGCAGGCGGAGGCGCGCAGGTCGGTTGCCATCACGTTGGCACCCGTGAGCCGCTCCACACCGCGCACGACTGCGCTGTTGCCCTCGACCTCGATGTCGGCGCCGAGTCTGCGCAGTTCCTGCACGTGCATCATCCGGTTCTCGAAGATCGTCTCGGTGATCACCGAGGTGCCCTCGGCGCAGGCGACGAGCGCCATGAACTGCGCCTGCATGTCGGTCGGGAACGCCGGGAACGGCGCGGTGCGGACGTTCGCGGCACGCGGCCTTCCCGAGCTGCGCACCCGGATTGCCGTGTCCATCGTCGCGATGTCGGCCCCGGCTTCGCGCAGCTTGTCGATGACCGCCGCGAGCGAATGCCAGTCGGTGCCGGCGACGACGACGTCACCGCCGGCCGCCGCCGTCGCCGCGAGGAAGGTCCCGGTCTCGATCCGGTCGGGCATGATTGCGTGCGATGCCCCGTGCAGCCGGTCCACGCCCTCGATGACGATCCGGTCGCTGCCGGCACCGGTGATTCGCGCCCCCATCGCGATCAGGCAGTTCGCGAGGTCGACGACTTCGGGCTCGCGCGCGGCGTTCTCGAGGCTGGTCACGCCGTCGGCGAGTGTCGCCGCCATCATCAGGTTCTCGGTCCCGGTCACGGTGACGAGGTCGAACGCGAAACGCGTGCCCTTGAGCCGCGCCGCGCGCGCGTTGATATAGCCGTGCGTGAGGTCGACCTCGGCCCCCATCGCCTGCAGGCCCTTGACGTGCTGGTCGACCGGCCGCAGCCCGATCGCACAGCCTCCGGGCAGCGATACCCGCGCCTCACCACAGCGCGCGAGCAGTGGCCCGAGCGCGAGGATCGACGCGCGCATCGTCTTCACGAGCTCGTAGGGCGCGAGCGGCCAGTCGATCCGCGACGCGTCGAGCGACACGGCGCCGGGCGCAGCACCGTCCTGGCGCACGCCC
>DAHUXO010000069.1 GCA_027307095.1 Betaproteobacteria bacterium
GATGCCAACCTGGGCTTCCTTGCTGTGCCATGACTCGATCGCGATGTTCTCGACGCGCTCGCGCAGTGCCGCGTCGTCCAGCTCGGGCTCCGACTTCAGCCAGTCGCCGACCGGCGCCTTCAGCTGGTACTCGGACGCCAGCGTGGCCTCGAGACCGGGGATGTCCCACTGCTCCTCGACCGACTCGGCCGGGACGTGGCGCCTGACGACGGCGTCCATCTCGCCGCGGATCATGTTGCCGATCGTCTCGGCGACGTCGTCGCCCTCGAGCAGCTCGTTGCGCTGCTGGTAGATGACCTTGCGCTGGTCGTTCGCGACGTCGTCGTATTCGAGCAGCTGCTTGCGGATGTCGAAGTTCCTCGACTCGACGCGGTTCTGCGCCTTGGCGATCGATCGGTTGACGATCGGATGCTCGATCGGCTCTCCCTCGGGCATCTTGAGCCGCGTCATGATCCCCGAAAGCCGTTCGCCACCAAAGATGCGCAGCAGCGGATCCTCGAGCGACAGATAGAAGCGCGACGAGCCCGCATCGCCCTGGCGGCCCGCACGTCCGCGCAACTGGTTGTCGATGCGCCTCGATTCGTGGCGCTCGGTGCCGATGATGTGCAGGCCGCCGGCCTTGAACACCTCGTCGTGGCGCGCCTGCCACTCGGCACGCAGCGCATCGATCTGCCGCTGCTTCTCCGCGGCTTCGAGCGCGGGATCCTCGCGCAGCGTCAGGATCTGCGGCTCGATGCTGCCGCCCAGCACGATGTCGGTGCCGCGGCCCGCCATGTTGGTCGCGATGGTGATGACGCCGGGTCGCCCGGCCTGCGCGACGATCTCGGCTTCGCGCTCATGCTGCTTGGCGTTCAGCACCTGGTGGGGCAGACGCTCCTTGTCGAGATGCATCGACAGCATCTCGGAGTTCTCGATAGACGTCGTGCCGACCAGCACCGGCTGCCCGCGCTGATGGCAATCCCGGATGTCGGCGATGATCGCCGAGACTTTCTCGGCCAGCGTCCGGTAGACGAGATCGTTCTCGTCCTTGCGCACCATCGGCTGGTGCGTCGGGATGACGACCGTTTCGAGGTGGTAGATCTGCTGGAACTCGAAGGCCTCGGTGTCGGCCGTGCCCGTCATCCCCGCGAGCTTGCCGTACATCCGGAAATAGTTCTGGAACGTGATCGACGCCAGCGTCTGGTTCTCGCGCTGGATCGACACGCCTTCCTTGGCCTCCACCGCCTGGTGCAGTCCCTCGGACCAGCGCCGGCCGGGCATCAGGCGACCCGTGAACTCGTCGACAATGACCACTTCGCCGTTCTGCACGACGTAGTGCTGGTCGCGCAGGTACAGCGCATGCGCGCGCAGCGCCGCGTACAGATGGTGCACCAGCGCGATGTTGTGCGCGTCGTAGAGGCTCGTGCCCGGGGCGATCAGCCCCGCCGAGCCGAGGATCGCCTCGGCGTGCTCGTGACCCTCCTCGGACAGCAGCACGGTCCGCGCCTTCTCGTCGACCCAGTAGTCGCCCGTCCCTTTCTCGTCGGCCTGGCGAGTGAGCGCCGGCGCGAGCTCGTTCAGGCGGTAATACATGTCGATGTTGTCGTCGGCCTGGCCGGAGATGATCAGTGGCGTGCGCGCCTCGTCGATCAGGATCGAGTCGACCTCGTCGATGATCGCGTACGTCAGCGGGCGCTGCACGCGCTCGCCGGTCGTGAACACCATGTTGTCGCGCAGATAGTCGAAACCGAATTCGTTGTTCGTGCCGTAGGTGATGTCGGCCGCGTAGGCAACCTGCTTGTCGGCGTGCGCCATCTGCGACAGGTTGACGCCGACGGTGAGGCCGAGGAAGCGGTAGATCCGTCCCATCCAGTCCGCGTCGCGCTGCGCCAGGTAATCGTTGACGGTGACGACGTGCACGCCCTTGCCGGTCAGCGCGTTCAGGTAGGCGGGGAGCGTTGCGACCAGCGTCTTGCCTTCGCCGGTGCGCATTTCGGCGATCTTGCCGTTGTGCAGCGCAATGCCGCCGATCAGCTGGACGTCGAAATGCCGCATCCCCAGCGTCCGCTTGCCTGCTTCACGGACGATGGCGAACGCCTCGGGGAGGACCACGTCGAGCGTCTCGCCGTCGGCGATCCGTTTCTTCAGCTCCTGTGTCTTCTGCCGAAGCTCGTCGTCGGACAGCGCCGAAATGGTGGGTTCGAGCGCGTTGATGTCGCGCAACGCCTGGCCGTACTGCTTCAGCAGACGTTCATTCCGGCTGCCGAATATGCGGGTGAGGATATTGGAAATCATCGCGTCAGGAGGGAAACTGCTCCAAGCTTTGCGCCGGATGCATAAAAAGCAAGGGGTGAGGACCGCCTCACCCCTCGATCGTCGATTCCCGGGCCTCGCTCGTCAGCCCGTCGTTCGCAGGAATCGTGCCGAATTCTCTGGCACACCATTGAGGCGCACCTCGAAATGCAGATGCGGACCCGTCGACCGCCCGGTGGAGCCGACCGTCGCGACGCGCTGTCCGCGTAGGACCAGGTCGCCATCCCTCACGTTCAACTGCGATGCATGCGCGTATCGCGTCACCGAGCCGTTGCCGTGGCCGATCTCGACCATCTTACCATATTGGGGTCGCTCTCCCGCGAACACGACCTTGCCGCTGGCCGCGGCGACGACCGGGG
>DAHUXO010000083.1 GCA_027307095.1 Betaproteobacteria bacterium
GTCCTCGTGGATCAGGCCGACGATGGTCTGGCCGTTCGCCTTGATCTCCTCGGTGCTGGAGTACAGGTCGCTGATCCAGTTGAAAGCCTGCTGCGGCGGCGTGATGTTGTCGCCCATCGACGCGAACACGATGATCGGCTGCTTGATCGACTTGAGGTCGAAATAGCGCCCGGGTCCCAGCCGCGCCTCGCCCTGCGAGAGCTTGTTGCCGACGAACAGGTTGTTGACGATCCAGCGGATCTCCTCCTCGTTCATCAGGTAGAAGCCGCCCCACCAGCGCTCGAACTCGAGGAAGCGCTCCGCTTCGTCGTCGACGTCGTCGAACAGGTGGTAGTACTTCTCCCAGAACGTGTTCGCCGGGTTCAGGTTCTCGAAGCTCTGGACCAGGTGCGCACCGTCGAACTTGCCGGCGCCGAGGTCGCTCGCCAGCAGCGACACCCACGCGCCGCCGACCAGCCCGCCCGCATAGCGCATCGGGTTGTCGCCGTCGTTCCCGGCCCAGTACGACATCGGCGCGCCGTTGATGACCAGCGGGCCCGTCATGTCGGGGCGCGCCGCGGCGAGCATCATCACCGCCCAGCCGCCCTGGCAATTGCCGACCAGCACCGGCTTCGCGCTCTGCGGGTGGCGCAGGTCGACGATGCGCACGAACTCGGCTTCGGCATCGGTGATATCGGCGAGCGTCTGGCCGGGCTCGGGATCGGGATAGAACACGACGAAATACACCGGATGTCCGGCTTTCAGCGCAACGCCGACCTCCGAGTCTTCCTTGAAACCGCCGATCCCCGGCCCATGTCCCGCGCGCGGATCGATGATGATGAACGGGCGCAGCGTGTCGTCGATGTCGACGCCCTTGGGCGGGATGATCCGCAGCAGCGCGTAATTGACCGGCCGCTCGTACCCGCGGCCGTCCGCGATCACTTCGTACTTGTAGGCGAGCAGCGGCGGCTTGCCCGCTTCCTCGTGCGCGATCCAGTTGTTGCCGCGCTCGCGCAGCGTGTCCCAGAACAGGATCGAGCGCTGCGCGAAATCGACGCCGTATTGCCACCAGTCCTGCCACAGCTGCTGCGGATTGATGCCGTGGCCGGGCACGCCGGACTGCACGAATGCCGACTGGGCGCGACGCACGCGGTCGGTCCAGGCTTCGTTGGCGCTGCGGACGCGACGATCGAGGAGCGTCGAGACCGTGCGCGAAATCGTCAGCGACCGCTCGATCGTCTGGTTCAGGCTGGGCATGGGGATATCCTTCGGGAAACAGCGATGCTGCAATGCAACATACTACCAGTGCGGGGGACTTCGTCGCATTTCCGGCAAGCGGGGCAAGACAAAGGGCGGCCCGCAGGCCGCCCTTTGTGTGCCCTCACTCAAACTGCGAACTACGCACGATTCCGCAGCCTGCGGATCGCCTCCAGTTGCGCGACGGCCATGGCGAGCTCCGCCTCGGCGGTCGCGATCTCCTCCTTCGACGTCTTGTTCTGCATCGCTTCCTCGGCGGAGCGCTTGGCTTCGAGCGCCGCCTTTTCGTCCAGGTCCTTGGCGCGGATCGCGGTGTCGGCGAGCACCGTCACCAGGTTCGGCTGCACCTCGAGATAGCCTCCCTGCACGAACACGAGCTCCTCTGCAGCCCCGCCAGCGGGCTTGATGCGCACCGACCCGGGCTTGATCTGGGTGAACAGCGGCGTGTGCCGCGGATAGATCCCGAGCTCGCCCATCATGCCGGGGAGAATGACGAATTCCGCATCGCCGGAGTAGATCTGCTCTTCGGCGCTGACGACGTCGACGTGGATGGTATGGGCCATGGATCAGGTTTCCCGCGCGGCTCGTCGCCCCTATTGCAGCGTCTTCGCCTTCTCGAATGCTTCCTCGATGGTCCCGACCATGTAGAACGCCTGCTCGGGAAGCTGATCGCACTCGCCGTTGACGATCATGTTGAAGCCCTTGATCGTGTCCTTCAGCGACACGTACTTGCCCGGCGTGCCGGTGAACACTTCGGCGACGCTGAAGGGCTGCGACAGGAAGCGCTGGATCTTGCGCGCACGCGCGACGGCCAGCTTGTCCTCGGGCGACAGCTCGTCCATGCCGAGGATCGCGATGATGTCGCGCAGCTCCTTGTAGCGCTGCAGCGTCTGCTGGACTCGCCGCGTACAGCCGTAGTGTTCTTCGCCGATGACGTTCGGGTCGACCTGGCGCGACGTCGAGTCCAGCGGGTCGACCGCCGGATAGATGCCCAGCGAAGCGATGTCGCGCGACAGAACCACGGTCGCGTCGAGGTGGCCGAAGGTCGTCGCGGGCGACGGATCGGTCAGGTCGTCCGCCGGCACGTACACCGCCTGGATCGACGTGATCGACCCGGTCTTGGTCGACGTGATGCGCTCCTGCAGCCGGCCCATTTCCTCGGCCAGCGTCGGCTGGTAGCCCACGGCGGATGGCATCCGGCCGAGCAGCGCCGACACCTCGGTGCCCGCGAGCGTGAAGCGATAGATGTTGTCGATGAACAGCAGCACGTCGCGGCCATCGTCGCGGAAATGCTCGGCCATGGTGAGGCCGGTCAGCGCGACGCGCAGCCGGTTGCCCGGCGGCTCGTTCATCTGGCCATAGACCATCGCCACCTTGGACTTCGACAGGTCGTCCTTGTTGACGACGCCGGCGTCCATCATCTCGTGGTAGAAGTCGTTGCCTTCGCGCGTGCGCTCGCCGACACCCGTGAACACCGACAGGCCCGAGTGTGCCTTGGCGATGTTGTTGATCAATTCCATCATGTTGACGGTCTTGCCGACGCCGGCGCCCCCGAACAGGCCAACCTTGCCGCCCTTGGCGAACGGACAGCAGAGATCGATGACCTTGATGCCGGTCTCGAGCAGTTCCTGCGACGGCGACAGCTCGTCGAACGCGGGTGCGGTGCGGTGGATCGACATCTCTTTCTCAGCCCCCACCGGGCCGCGTTCGTCGATCGGGCGGCCGAGCACGTCCATGATGCGGCCGAGCGTCTTGTTGCCGACCGGCACCATGATCGGCGAGCCGGTGTTGACGACCTGCATGCCGCGACGCAGGCCGTCCGAGGAGCCGAGCGCGATCGTGCGCACGATGCCGTCGCCGAGCTGCTGCTGGACTTCGAGCGTCAGCCCGATCTCGTCCATCTTCAGCGCGTCGAAGATCCTGGGCATGTGCTCGCGCGGAAACTCGACGTCGACGACCGCGCCGATGCACTGGACTATGGTTCCCTGGTTCATCGTTGATTTCCTTTTGGGGTCGGAGCCGCAGTATTCGAACGCTCGAACAGGTCGGTTCCAGCTGTCACGGGTCTGACCCCTGTTAAACGGCGGCTGCGCCGCCGACAATTTCCGACAATTCCTTGGTGATGCCGGCCTGCCGCGTCTTGTTGTAGATCAGCTGCAGCTCGTCGATGATCTTGCCGGCATTGTCGGACGCCGCCTTCATCGCGACCATCCGCGCCGACTGTTCGGAGGCGATGTTCTCGTTCACCATCTGGAAGATGACGGCCTCCATGTAGCGCCGCATCATCCCGTCGAGCAGCTCGCGCGCGTCGGGCTCGTAGATGTAATCCCATGCGCCGTCGGACACTCCCGACGTGCGCAATTCGCCCGCCGCGGTACGGTATTCCTCCGGAACCGGCACGACGCGCACCTGCCGCGGCTCCTGCTTCATCGTGTTGACGAAGTTCGTCGAGAAGATGTGAATCTCGTCGATCCGGCCTTCGAGGTACTCGTCCATCAGCACCTTGACCGCCCCGACCAGGCGCTCGAGCCGCGGCCGGTCGCCGAGCTGCACGACGCTGGAGACGATGTTCGTTCCCATCCGGTTGAGGAAGCCCAGTCCCTTGCTGCCGACGGCGACGAAGTCGACCTCGATTCCCGCCTCGCGCCACTCCTTGAAGCGTTGCGTGGCAAGCCGCAGGACATTGGTGTTCAGGCCGCCGCACAGGCCTTTGTCCGTCGTGACGACGACCACCCCGACGCGCTTCACGGTCTCGCGCTTGACGAGGAACGGATGCCGGTACTCGGTGTTGGCCTTGCCGATGTGCATCGCGATGGCGAATGCGCGCTCGACGTAGGGGCGCCCGGCGCGCATCCGGTCCTGGGCCTTCTTCATCTTCGAGGCCGCGACCATCTCCATCGCCTTGGTGATCTTGCGCGTGCTCTGCACGCTCTTGATCTTGTTGCGTATCTCTTTGGAGCCTGCCATGTCGGCCTTTCCCTGCCATCACCCCTGCTACCGACGGCGCTCGATGCGCCGCCACCGTGAACACCCGCGTGTCTGATCCCTGTCCTCCGAGCCCTGATCCCCGATCAGTACGTTCCCGTCTTCTTGAAGTCGTCGATCGCCGCGGCGAGCGCCTTCTCGTCGTCGGCCGTCATGTCCTTCGTCTGCTCGATCTTGTCCATGATCGCCGCGTACTTGCTCTTCATGAACTGGCGCAGCGCGGCCTCGAACGCGAGTGCCTTGTCGACCGGGACATCGTCGTAGTAGCCGCGGTTGACCCCGAACAGCGTCAGCGCCATTTCATTGACCTGCAGCGGCTGGTACTGCGGCTGCTTCATCAGCTCGGTGACCATGCGGCCGCGATCGAGCTGCTTGCGCGTGGCTTCGTCGAGGTCGGACGCGAACTGTGCGAACGCCGCGAGCTCGCGATACTGCGCGAGCGCCAGGCGCACGCCGCCGCCCAGCTTTTTGATGACCTTGGTCTGCGCATCGCCGCCCACCCGCGACACCGAAATGCCGGCGTTCATCGCAGGACGGATGCCGGCGTTGAACAGGTCGGTCTCCAGGAAGATCTGGCCGTCGGTGATCGAGATCACGTTGGTCGGCACGAACGCCGTGACGTCGCCGGCCTGCGTCTCGATGACGGGCAGCGCGGTCAGCGAGCCGGTCTTGCCCTTGACGGCGCCCTTGGTGAACTTCTCGACGTACTCCTCGTTGACGCGGGCGGCGCGCTCGAGCAGGCGCGAGTGCAGGTAGAACACGTCGCCCGGATACGCTTCCCGGCCCGGCGGGCGGCGCAGCAGCAGCGACACCTGGCGATAGGCCCACGCCTGCTTGGTCAGGTCGTCGTAGATGATCAGCGCATCCTGGCCGCGGTCGCGGAAGTACTCGCCCATCGTGCAGCCCGAGTAAGGCGCGATGTACTGCATCGCAGCCGAATCCGACGCGGTGGCCGCCACGACGATCGTGTACGCCATCGCGCCATGCTCCTCGAGCTTGCGCACCACGTTCTTGATCGTCGAGGCCTTCTGCCCGATCGCAACGTAGATGCAGATCAGGTCCTTGCCCTTCTGGTTGATGATCGTGTCGACAGCCACCGCGGTCTTGCCGGTCTGGCGGTCGCCGATGATCAGCTCGCGCTGGCCGCGGCCGACCGGCACCATCGAGTCGATCGACTTGAGGCCCGTCTGCACCGGCTGCGCGACCTTCTTGCGCCAGATCACGCCGGGCGCGACCTTCTCGATGACGTCGGTCTCCTTGGCGTTGACCGGGCCCTTGCCGTCGATCGGCTGGCCCAGCGAATTGACGACGCGCCCGATCAGCTCGGGCCCGACCGGCACTTCGAGGATGCGGCCCGTGCACTTGACCGTGTCGCCTTCGCTGATGTGCTCGTATGCGCCCAGCACGACCGCGCCGACCGAATCGCGCTCGAGGTTCAATGCCAGCCCGAACGTGTTGCCGGGGAATTCCAGCATTTCGCCCTGCATCGCGTTCGACAGTCCGTGAACGCGGCAGATGCCGTCGGTGACCGACACGACCGTGCCCTGGGTGCGCACTTCGGCGCCCATGTCCAGGTTCTGGATGCGCGCCTTGATGATTTCGCTGATTTCCGAAGGATTCAGTTGCATGATGTGTTCCCTGTCGTTAGGCGCGAAGCTGCGTCGACATCGCGTCGAGCTTCGCCTGCACCGACCCGTCGATCACCGCGTCGCCGACCGTCACGCGCGCCCCGCCGATCAGCTCGGGGTTGACGCTGACGGTCGCCTCGATCTTCCTGCCGAAACGCCTTTCCAGCGCCGCCTTGAGCTCGGCAACCTGGGCGTCGGTCAGCTCGAACGCGGATTCGATCGTCGCCTTGGCCGTCGCCTCGGCGTCGTCCTTCAGTGCGTCGAACTGCGCCGAGATCTGCGGCAGCAGCGCGACGCGGTCTGCGGCGACCAGCACGTGAATGAAATTCCGCGCCTGCGCATCGAAGCGGTCGCCCGCGATCGACAGCAGCAGCGATTCCTTGGCGGGGGCGTCGAGCCGGGGGTTGTCCAGCGCCGCCGCGACACGCTCGTCGCCCACGATCGTGGCACCGAAGCGCAGCATCTGCGACCATGGCCCCAGCGCCGATTCCCCGCGCGCGAGCTCGAACGCCGCTTCGGCGTAAGGACGCGCAATCGTCGATAGCTCGGCCATCTCGTCGCGTCCGTTACAGCTCGCTGCGGATCGCCGCGAGAAGCTCGGCGTGGTCCTTCGCGCTGACTTCGCGCTTCAGGATCCTGGAGGCGCCGGCGACCGCGAGATCCGCGACCTGGTTGCGCAGCTGCTCCTTCGCGCGTGCAAGCTCCTGCTGGATCTCGGCCTTGGCGGCGGCGATGATCCGATCGCCTTCGGCGCGCGCCTCGACCTTGGCCTGGTCCATCGTCTCGGACCGGAACTTCTCGCCGGTCGCGACGATTTCGCCCGCCTTGGCCCTGGCCTCGGCGATCATGTCGGCGATGCGTTTTTCGGCGCTCGCGAGATTCTGCCGGCCCTGCTCGCCCGCCGCGAGGCCGTCGGCGATCTGCTTCTGGCGGGTCTCCACCGCACGCGTCAGCGGCGGCCAGATGAATTTCGCCGTGAACCAGATGAACAGGCCGAAACCCACGGCCTGCATCAGCATGGTGAGATTGATGTTCATCGCTGCACTCTTTCGAAGATCGGTGCGCCTGGCGGCGCAAGCGTTACTTCAGGCCGGCGGGGATCAGCGGGTTGCCGAACGCGAACAGCATCGCGATACCCAGCGCGATGATGAAGGAAGCGTCGATCAGGCCGAGGAGCAGGAACACCTTCGCCTGCAGCTGAGGCATCAGCTCCGGCTGGCGCGCGGCACCCTCGAGGAAGCGCGAGCACATGATGCCCACGCCGATGCACGCGCCGAGCGCGCCCAAGCCGATCATCAGGCCGATGCCGATGCCGGTGAGGCCCTGGATCTGCGCGATCAGTTGAAGCTTGTCCATTTCATTTCCTTTCGTCTAGCGGGTTTGACTTGGATAAGAGGGTTTGGGCTATGCGCGCCGGTGGCGGGGCGCCGCGGCGACTGCCGCACGCCCCCGGCGATCAGTGGTGCTCGTGCGCCATCGCGATGTAGACGACCGTGAGCATCATGAAGATGTAGGCCTGCAGGGCGACGATCAGGATGTGGAAGATCGACCAGCCCAGATCCAGCACCGCGCCGAAGATCGTGCCGACGATGCCGGTGGCCGCCCACATGCCGATCAGCAGGAAGATCAGCTCGCCCGCGTACATGTTGCCGAACAGCCGCAACGAATGCGACAGCGGCTTCGACACGTACTCGACGAGGTTGAACAGCAGGTTGAACGGCCACAAGATCGGGTTCGACCCGAAAGGCGAGCAGAAGAGCTCGTGGATCCATCCGCCCAGGCCCTTCACCTTGATGCTGTAGAAGATCATCAGGCCGAACACCGACAGCGCCAGCGCGAACGTCGTGTTGACGTCGGCGGTCGGAACGAAGCGGTACTTGTCGAAACCGGCGGCGTGCAGGCCGGTGGCCACGACATCGATCGGCAGGAAATCCATCGCGTTCATGACCAGCACCAGCACGAAGGTCGTCAGCGCGATCGGCGCGACCATGCGCGAGCTGCCGTTGTAGATGCTCTTGACCTGCTCGTTGACGAAATCGACGGCCAGCTCGACGAAAGCCTGCGTCCTCGACGGCACGCCGGCCTTCGCCTTGCGCGTGACCAGCCACAGGAAACCGAAGGTCAGCACCCCGATCACCGCCGAGGTCAGGAGCGTGTCGACGTTGACGGTCCAGAATCCTCCCGGGCCCACCGGCTGCGTGAAAAACGACAGGTGGTGGTTGATGTACTCGGTCGGGTTCTCGTAGGTGGCAGCCATCGGAATTTCCGGTCGGACAACAATCAATCGCGAACGAACAGGGCAACGCGGAACAGCAAAACAGTGACGATGAACGCTGCGAACAGCGCGGGCAGCACCAGGTCGCGGTAGGTCGAAAGCACCAGCCACAACTGACCGAGGATCATGATGATCTTCGCGGCTTCGGCCCGGACCGCGCCCACGACCGTCCCGCCCGGGGTCCGCGACGGGGAAAGTCTCGCCACGAACGCGTAGACGACGCCCGCCGTGAGGTTGATCACCCCTCCCAGCAGCGCCGAGAGCGCTCCGTTCATGCCCGCGTAGGCGCCGGCGATTGCCGCTATCACCAGCGTTGCGACCGCCTGCCAGACCAGCGCGGTTCGGAGCGGTCTGATGGAAAACGGCGGTGGCACGGTCTTCGGGCTGGCGTGCGCCGGCGAGGTGCGCCGATGCCGAGCAAACTTTGCAATTTTAACCGGTTTCGAGCGCGAATCGCAACGAAATGTTGCGGCGCAACTTCGCCCGGCGCCGGCGCCGCCTCACGACGGTGCGGGAGGCCGGGAGACCCCGATCAGCCGCCCGACAGCGCGGCGACGATCATCACCTCGGACTCGGAGGTCAGCGGCGTGGCGAGATCGCGCGTGAGCGTGCCGCCGACGAACAGCTTGATGTGGGGGCGCAATTGGCGCTGCTCATCGATGATGCGGAAGCGGATTCCCGGATACGCACCGTCGAGCGCGGCGAGAACGCCGCCCACCGTCGGCGGCAGCTCGGGTGCCAGCACCGGTACCGCCACCGTGACCTCCGCCGCGCCGGTGTAGGAACGCAGCGGCGAGGGGATCTTCACCCGGACGACGACGGCGGCTTCGCGCGAGGCCCGGGCCGTCATCGCTTGCGCGTGCCGGCGCGACAGCGCACAGGTAGCGAGCGCTCGCTGTTGGCCGGCACGAATGCGCGTGCGCTGGGAATCAGCACCACGCCTCGAGCGCGAAGATGTGCGGCAGGTGTCGCGCGAGACAGCGGAAGCTGCGGCCCTCGTCGCGACTGCCCCAGATCTCGCCCGACGTGGTCCCGAAATAGAGACCCATCGGATCGCGCGTATCGGTCGTCATCGCCTGGCGCTTGACGGTCCACCACGCCTGGGACCTGGGCAGGCCCTGGTCCTGCCGCTTCCAGGTCTTGCCGCCGTCGCGCGAGCGATAGACCGCGGGTCGCCCGCCGGGTGCCGTTCGCGGCCACACGCTCGTTCCGTCCATCGGCAGCACCCACAGCGAATCCGGATCGCGCGGATGCACGGCCACCGGAAAACCGACGTCGCCGACCGACTTCGGCATCGTCGCGCCGATGTCCTGCCACGTGTCCGATGGCCGGTCGATCCGGTAGATGCCGCAGTGGTTCTGCTGATAGAGCCGGTCCGGATTCGCGCCCGCGAACCGGACGCAGTGCGGGTCGTGGCCAAATTCGGGCGGCGGTCCCGGAAAGAAATCCGCCCGCACGCCCTTGTTGAGCGGCCGCCAGTCGGCGCCCGCATCCACCGATTCGAACACGCCGCCGCCCGACATGCCGATGTACATGTGCGCGCGGTCGCGCGGGTCGATCAGGATCGAATGCATCTTGGGGCCGTCGGGCGTGCCGTCCTGGTCGCCGCCGCACCAGGCCTTGCGCTGCGGGTGCGCGTTGAAGCCCGCGACTCCCTCCCACGTCGCGCCGGCATCGGCGGAGCGGAACAGGCCCTGCGGCGAGGTCCCCGCATACCAGACGCCCGGCTCGCTGGCGTGACCGGGCGTCAGCCAGAACGTGTGGTCGACGACGCGCCCACCGGCTTCGGCGAATGCCGGCGGGCGCGTCGCCTCCTTCCACGTCCTGCCGCTGTCCGCCGAACGGAACACCGTCGGCCCCAGGTGCCCGGTGCGCGCAGCGGCGAGCCACGTCTTGCCGTCGCGCGGGTCGCACACCGCATGATGCACGATGTGTCCGAGGAACTGCGGCCCCGCGAGCTTCCAGCCATTGCGTGCGACGTCGCTCGTCAGTGTCCACAATCCTTTGCGGGTCGCGACCAGCAGGCGAATGCGACGCGCCGGCGCAGGCCGCGCCGCGACTTTGGTGCGAGTCATCGAAGGTCCTCCCGGGTTCGAAGTCCGGGGCCTGCGGGACCCCGGACGAAACGTCAACGCTACGCTGCGCGAAGAAACCGGGCAAGCGTCAGGGTTGAATTTACCGGCGCCGGCTGCGATGCTTGGGTGGGAAACCCTGTGCCCGCCTTTCCGGCGGGCCATCACCCGCACCCAGGAGCACAAGATGACGATCAAGGTCGGCGACCGTCTGCCGGACGGCACACTGCAGGAATATTTCGACGTGGAAAAGGACGGGTGCTCGGTCGGGCCGAATCCGGTCCAGGTCGGCGAGCTCACGCGCGGCAAGAAGGTCGTCGTGTTCGGCCTGCCCGGGGCGTTTACCCCCACCTGCTCGGCCAAGCACGTCCCGAGCTACGTCGCGGCCTACGACAAGCTCAAGGCCAAGGGCGTGGATGCGATCGCGTGCATGTCGGTCAACGACGCGTTCGTCATGGGCGCGTGGGCGCGCGACCAGCACACCGGCGACCGCGTGCGCATGCTCGCGGACGGCAGCGCCGACTACACCAAGGCGCTGGGACTGGAAATGGATTTGATCAAGCGCGGCATGGGCGTGCGCTGCCAGCGCTTCTCGATGCTGGTCGACGACGGCGTCGTGAAGGTCCTCAACATCGAGGCGCCGGGCAAGTACGAAGTGTCCGACGCGGAGACGATGCTGCGGCAGATGGGATGAGCTAGGACTTCGTCGCGACGCCCATCCGCTGCAGCAACCCTTCGAGCTGGTCGAGCGTCGAATAGCGGATGACGATGCGCCCGGCGCCCTTGCGCCCCGGCTCGATGTGGGCGACCGCGCCGAGCCGTTCCGCGAGGTCGTTCTCGAGGCGCGCGGTGTCGGCGTCGAAGTTGGGCCGCGTCTTGCGGCGCGCAGCGCGCCGCGCCGGATTCAGCAGGCCGTGGACCAGGCGCTCGGCGTCGCGCACCGACATCGACGCGTTGACCACGCGCACCGCGGCGCCCGCCTGCTGCGCCGCGGGCAGCGCGAGCAGCGCGCGCGCGTGGCCCATCTCCAGCGCGCCTTCGAGCAGGTATTCCTGGACCGGGCCCGCGAGTGCGTTCAGGCGCAGCAGGTTCGACACCGCGCTGCGCGAGCGCCCGACCGCCTTGGCGGCAGCCTCGTGGGTCAGCCCGAACTCGTCGATCAGGCGCTTCAGGCCCTTCGCCTCCTCGATCGGATTCAGGTCCTCGCGCTGGATGTTCTCGATCAGCGCCACCGCCAGCGCAGACTGGTCGGGGACGTTCTTGATCAGCGCCGGAATCTCGCGCAGCCCCGCCTGCTGCGCGGCGCGCCAGCGGCGCTCGCCGGCGACGATTTCGAAGCGCCCGCCGTCGACCGGGCGCACGAGGATCGGCTGCATCACACCCTGCTCGCGTATCGAGTCCGCGAGCTCGGCGAGGGACGCCGCATCCATCTTGCTGCGCGGCTGGTACTTGCCCGGACGCAGGCGATCCACCGACAGCGTCTGCAGGCTCTCGCCCCCCGCCGCAGACGTATCCTCCGGACCGGCGAGCAACGCGTCGAGGCCGCGGCCCAGTCCCTTGGGTCGAATCATGGAATCTCCTCGTGCGGCGCCTGCGCGGCGGGCGCAGGCTCGGTGACGGTCGCGGGAGCGCGCCGCGCCTCCATCCGGCGCAGGACCTCGCCGGCGAGCGCGAGGTACGCGAGCGCGCCCTTGGATTGCGGCTCGAGCTTCAGCGCCGGAATGCCGTGCGACGGCGCCTCGGCGAGGCGCACGTTGCGCGGAACCACGGTGCGGTAGAGCCGATCGCCGAAATGCTTCTCGAGCTCGGCCGCGACGTTCTGCGCGAGCGTGTTGCGCGGATCGTACATCGTGCGCAGCAGCCCCTCGATCTCGAGCGACGGGTTGAGGTGCGCACGCACCTTCTTCACCGTCTGGACGAGGTCGGACAATCCCTCCAGCGCGTAGTACTCGCACTGCATCGGGATCAGCACCGAATCCGCTGCACACAATCCGTTGAGCGTCAGCAGCGACAGCGACGGCGGGCAGTCGAGGAAGATGAAATCGTAATCGTCGGCGATCGCGCCGAGCGCATCGCGCATCTGGCGCAGCGCCTCGGCGAGCGCATCCTTCAAGCGCGTCTCGCGCTCCGGCAGGTCGACGAGCTCGACCTCGGCGCCAGCAAGCTCGCGGTTCGCGGGCACGAGGTCGTAACCGCCGGCCTCCGACTTCACGCGGACCTCGGCGATCGTCGTCTCGCCGAGCAGCACGTGATAGACGGTGCGCGCGCAGGCGCGCTTGTCGATGCCCGATCCGGTCGTCGCGTTGCCCTGCGGATCGAGGTCGACGACGAGCACGCGGCGCTTCATCGCGGCGAGGCTCGCGGCGAGATTGACCGTCGTCGTCGTCTTGCCGACGCCGCCTTTCTGGTTGGCGACAGCGATGATGCGGGTCATCGCGACCTCTCCCCGCGCGCGGGCGCGTGTGCGGACGCCGCCGGCGCCGCTGCGCGCATCACGATCAGGTGGCGCTGCGCGGCGAGCCCCGGCACATCGAGCGCGGGCTCGGCGACGATGGTCACGTCCGCGGGCAGCGCCGCGATTTCATCGCGCGGATACACGCCTTTCATCGCGACGAGGATCCCGCCCGGCGCGAGAAGGTGCCGCGCGCCGCGCACGAAGCTCGCGAGGTCCGAGAACGCGCGCGAGACGATCACGTCGAACGGCGCGCCGGGCGCGTAATCCTCGACGCGTGCGGCGACCGCGGTGACGTTGGCGAGCTCGAGCTCGATCGCCGCCTGCGTCAGAAACGCGACTTTCTTCTGGTTCGAATCGAGCAGCACGACGCGCCAATCGGGCCGCGCGATCGCGAGCGGTATTCCCGGAACGCCCGCGCCCGTTCCGACGTCGAGCACCCGCAGCCCCGGCGCGTCGGGAAGATGCGGAAGGATCGCGAGCGCATCGTTCAGGTGGTGCGTCACCATGTCCGCGCGCTCGCGGATCGCCGTCAGGTTGAATGTCCTGTTCCATTTCACCAGCAGGTCGAGATAGGCGTCGAGCCTGCGCTGCGCATCCGCAGCCAGCGCAACCTGCGCCGCGGCCGTCATGCCGAGCGCGCGACGAACCCGCGCTTCAGGTGCACGAGCAGCAGCGAGATCGCGGCGGGTGTGACGCCCGAGATGCGCGCGGCCTGGCCCAGCGTTTCCGGCCGATGCGCATCGAGCCGCTGCTGCACCTCGATCGACAGCCCGCGGACCTCGCGGTAATCGATCCACTGCGGCAGCCGCGTCTCCTCGTGCTCGCGATGACGCGAGACCTCGACCTGCTGGCGCTCGATGTAGCCGTGATACTTGGTCGCGATCTCGACCTGCTCGGCGACGATCGTATCGGCGACCGGCGTGCCCGCGCCTTCGAGCTCGTGCAGCGCGCGGTAGGTGACGCCCGGGCGGCGCAGCAGGTCGGCGAGCGCGTAGTCGCGTTCGATCGGCTGCCCGAGCACCCGCACGGCGTCGTGCCTCGCAACGACGGCGGAGCTGACGTAGGTCGACTTGATCCGCTCGAGCTCCTGCGCGATCGCGTCGCGCTTGCGGCAATAGGCTTCCCAGCGCGCATCGTCGACGATGCCAAGCCTGCGGCCATGCTCGGTCAGGCGCAGGTCCGCATTGTCCTCGCGCAGTTGCAGCCGGTACTCTGCGCGCGAAGTGAACATGCGATAAGGCTCTGATACACCGCGTGTAATCAGGTCGTCCACCAGCACGCCCAGATACGCTTCGTCGCGCCGCGGGCACCAGCCGTCGAGGCCGGCGGCGTAACGCGCAGCGTTGATGCCGGCCAGGATGCCCTGGGCGGCCGCTTCCTCGTAGCCGGTCGTCCCGTTGATCTGGCCTGCGAAGAAGAGGCCCGCGATCGCCTTGGTTTCGAGCGTGCTGCGCAGGCCCCGCGGGTCGAAATAGTCGTACTCGATCGAGTAGCCGGGACGCAGGATGTGCGCGTTTTCGCAGCCAGGGATCGAGCGGACCAGCGCGAGCTGGACATCGAACGGCAGGGATGTCGAGATACCGTTCGGATAAATCTCTTGTGTATCAAGGCCTTCCGGCTCGAGGAAGATCTGGTGCGAATCGCGGCCCGCGAAGCGCACGACCTTGTCCTCGATCGACGGGCAATACCTCGGGCCGATGCTCTTGATGACGCCGGTGAACAGCGGCGAGCGGTCGAGGCCGCCGCGGATGATCTCGTGCGTGCGCGGCGTCGTGTGGGTGATCCAGCAGGGAAGCTGCCGCGGATGCAGGTCCCGGCTCCCGACGAACGAGAACACCGGCGTCGGATCGTCGCCGGGCTGCACCGCGAGCTGCGAGAAATCGATCGTGCGTCCGTCGAGCCGGGGCGGCGTGCCGGTCTTGAGCCGCCCTGCGGGCAGGTTCAGCTCGCGCAGCCGTGCACCCAGGCGCTTGGCCGGGGGGTCGCCCGCGCGACCCGCCTCGTAGTGCTCGAGCCCCACGTGGATCAGCCCGGACAGGAAGGTTCCCGTAGTCAGGACCACCGCATCCGCCTCGAATTCGAGTCCGATCTGCGTCACGACGCCGGCGACGCGGTCGCCTTCGAGCAGCAGGTCGTCGACCGGCTGCTGGAACAGCGTGAGGCCGGCGGCTGTTTCCAGCCGGCGCCGGATCGCGCGACGGTAGAGCACCCGATCCGCCTGGGCCCGTGTCGCGCGCACGGCCGGGCCCTTGCTGGCGTTCAGGATCCTGAACTGGATGCCGGCCTCGTCGGTCGCCAGCGCCATCGCCCCGCCCAGCGCGTCGACCTCCTTCACCAGGTGGCCCTTGCCGATGCCGCCGATCGACGGGTTGCAGGACATCTGGCCCAGCGTCTCGATGTTGTGCGTCAGCAGCAACGTGCTCCGGCCGGCGCGCGCGGAAGCGAGCGCAGCCTCGGTGCCGGCATGGCCGCCACCGACGACGATCACATCGAAACGCCTGTCGAATCTCATTTGAAATCAGTTAATTACAAGTAAGTGCGCGGGATCTGCTGCAAACGCCATTCTACAGCATCCGGGAACCCGATTTGCGGGGACCCGCGCGCACCGCCGCGGCGATCGGAGGTTTCACGTGAAACCTCTGCCGGCGGGCCGCGGCCGCAGTCCGAAGGTTTCACGTGGAACCGTGCCAGTCGGTCCGCAGCCGTCGTGCGACGGTTTCACGTGGAACGTCGGGCGCGCCGCCAGAACCCTGGCTCGAGCCTTGGATAGCTAGGGCTCCAGTGCGGCCGTTGCCCATCCTGCTCGA